>JADLGZ010000115.1 GCA_020849075.1 Fimbriimonadaceae bacterium
TCCGTGGCACCAGACGGCTACAGTGCGCCGTCCGATGGCAACGTGACCATTGCGGTTGACGACGGAACGATCACCCGCGATGCTGACAGCGAGACGTTCGACATGGAAGATGGCAATGCCGTCGTTGCACGCGTTGTTTCAAAGAGCACCGGAACTCCTTCGATGGAAGTTTCCTTCAGCGGTTTGGAATTGGATGGCGAATCCAAGGTAGACAACGCCACACCATCGTTCGACATTACAGGCGACGATAACACGGTCTACTCCATCACCTATGGTTCCCCTTCCTACACGCCAGGAGCACCTGCTTCGATGCGCGTTTTGATCCAAGATCAAAGTAGCACCTATGGAAACGACGAGGAGTTTCGATTTGCAGCACCTGGTGATGTAATCGGTGACGACAACCCAGGCGATGATGGACTTATTCCCAGTGCTAATGTCGGCGACCGATATAATGTCGCGGTTTTGCTTCACGATGCCAATGGCGTATTGATTCCCGGGACGACCTTCTCCGTCGCTGACAGTAGCGCCGACGGCCCTACCCAAGCAGCGATAACAGAATCAGGCAATCAAATTGTCGTGGCCGGCGGAGGAACGCAAGACGCTCCCGTGACCTTGACGTTCACAAGCCCTGAAGCTCCTGATCTTGTGGTCACGCACGATACGTACTACTCGTACGGCTTGGCGGATCGCTTCGCAGTCACGTTCAGCTCACCAGCTGATCGCGCCTCAATCAACTGGGCGACCACGGGTGCAGAGGCTACAGCAACGCTTGACTTTAACGTCAACAACGGCCGAGGCATTGGGCTCCCAGCTCAGACCGTCACCCTACGCTCACTTGATACGGCGGGCAACGTGTTCAGTGGTAATGCCTACCCAGCTCCAGCAGCAGGAACGATCCTATCTTCAACTTCAGTTGTAACGGACGGCTCGGGCAATGTCTCGGGCATCACCTTCACGGCACCTACCTCAGCAGCGGCAAACTCAGCATTCAACGGACTTCACATCAAGTGGGAGCCTGGGTGCTTAGTGCAAGTCTTGTTCGACGGTAGCCCTGTCCAAGGTGGCAAGAATATTCGCATTACTCGAACGCTGGATCACTTGAACATTGAAGGAACAACGCGGCTTGATATTGGAACTGTAAGCTACCTAGTAGGCAATACCCACCCAATGTACAGCCGAGTCTTCAAGGTTCTTGGTGCGGAAGACGTGGACACCCTCACCATTTCTGAACCCGAAATGGGTGGCCCGTATGTCTGGGCAATCGCTCCAAACTCGGCCACCAACTACGGCGACCCCGATAACTCGTCGCCAAGATCCGTTGCGGCATCTACGTTCACCGGTGTGCCAACGGGACCAACCGCACAGCTCAACGCGGGTGCTAATCCTGGCGTTGCGGGTGTAACAGCCTCCTTCGGTGGCACCCTATCCAATGTCGTGAACTGCGACATCTGGGGCCCGCCATCTAAGGTCTTGGTGAATCCGACTCCTGGTGCAACCGGCCTGGCAGGAACCTCTGGAAGTTCTCAAGCGGTTACCGTGTCTTTCCTAGATGGATTTGGGCACAACGTGACGAGTGAATCTACGATGACGGCCAAGTCTGGGTTCATCACCAGCTCTTCAGGCGGATCGCTTACCTTCCCGAGCTCACCCAGCCCACTGTACAACCTTGTTTTCCCGGCAGCGGAACCTGCCTCGATTACAATGAGCGTTCAGTTGAACTGGCAAGGTAATGGCCTAGGTACAAGTACGGCATCAGCCAGTGGCTTGAACATCGGTCGAACCGTGAATCTTGACCTTCCGTAAGGAGCTAGGATAACGTTAGAAGAAAGGGTGCCCCGAAAGGGGCGCCCTTTTTGCGTTCCAAGATGAGGAAGATAATGGAAGAGGGGCGATACCTTCGCATCGCCCCTCTTCTCAATAGCTTCGCAGGCCCTTACTTCTCTCGCAGGGGCATACCCATGCCCTTCAGAAACGCACGAGCTTCCTCATCATTCTTCGCCGTGGTACAGATGATAACATCCATTCCTCGGATCCGGTCGAAGGAATCATACGGAATTTCAGGGAAGACGAGTTGCTCCTTCAGGCCCATGGCGTAATTGCCGCGACCATCGAAGCTGTTTGGATTGAGCCCCTGGAAGTCACGGATGCGCGGTAGGACTACCGTTGCCAGCTTATCCAGCCAGTGATAGGCACGATCTCCGCGCAACGTCACCTTGCAACCTACTTTCATGCCCTCTCGGAGCTTGAAGTTTGAGATCGCCTTACGGGCAGTCGTAACAACCGGCTTCTGGCCCGTGATAATCTCCATATCTCGGATGCAGTTCTCAAGGTGCTTATCGTCTGTTGCTTTCACGCCCATGTTGATCACGATCTTCTCAAGCTTCGGTGCCTGCATAACCGACGAATACTTAAACTGCTCCATGAGCTTGGGCAGAATTGTCTCGGCGTAAACTTTCTTTAGCCTCGGTGCGGGGAGCGCACCCTTCGTTGCTTCTTGCTTGCGAGCCATTACTTCTTCTTCTCCTCCTCACGTCGCGCGAGTAGATCGGCGTCCGGGGTTTCATTGATGGTCTTACCACTACCCTTGTAATAGCGCACCACGCTATCCTTCTCCTTGCGTCGACCAATGCGGGTCGGCTTCTTGGTGCTTGGATCCACGACCATCAAATTGCTGATGTGGATTGGGGAAGGCAACTTGATACGAGCCGATTTCTGCCCTTGGTGCTTCGCCTTAAAATGCTTGATGACGGCGTTGAGGGCAATCTTCTGATCAGGATTCTCTGGATCATCGGCAACTACGATGGCCTTGTTTTCCTTTGGGCTGACTAAGGCAACGGTGCCAACACGACCCTTGTCCTTGCCGCTGATGATCATCACCGTATCACCCTTACGGATTTTCAGTTTGATATGTTCAGCTTGTTGCTTCAACTCGGCTTTGGTAGGCATAGTTTTACAGCACCTCCGGTGCAAGCGACACAATCTTCATAAAGTTTGAGTCGCGCAATTCGCGGGCGACCGGGCCAAAGATACGCGTTCCGCGCGGCTCCATGTTCGCCGGGTTAATGACCACACAAGCGTTCTCGTCGAAGCGAAGCGTACTACCATCCGCTCGGCGAATGGATTTCTTCGATCGGACGATAACGGCCTTGATAACGTCACCCTTCTTGATCGGCATATTTGGCGTGGCAGATTTGACGGAGGCAACAATGACGTCGCCCACGCCTCCATACCGTGGTTGCGATCCTTTAAGCACGCGAATGCACATGACTTCTCGCGCGCCGCTGTTATCGGCCACTTTCAGCCTAGAAAATTGCTGAATCATCTCGTTCTTTCCTTCCTTCTAATCTAACTCTTTGCGATGGCCGTCATGGCCACGCACAAACTTACTTAACCTTTTCGATGATCTTCGAAACTCGCCAATTCTTATCCTTACTAAGCGGGCGGGTTTCTACGATCTCTACCGTGTCACCTTCATCAACCTTCCCTCCAAGTTCGTTCTCATCCACGTGGGCTTTGAACTTCTGCGTCTTGAGAAGGGTCTTGCCGTAAAGCGGGTGCTGTACACGGCGGACAATCTTCACGACAACCGTCTTTTCCATCTTGTTGCTGGAAACAACCCCGGTTCGCACCTTGCGGCGACCACGTGCTACGGTTGCTTCTGCCTCAACTTTCTTCGCTGACATTTACTTAGTGCCTCCGCTTTTCTTCTCCGTGATAACTGTGAGAATCCGCGCGATATTGTGCCGCCGTGCCGCGAGGCTCGCGGTATCAGTGATCTGTCGAAAGACGAGGTCACGTCGCGCCTTATAAAGGCTGGCTCGCTCTTGCTCCAACATCGTTTCCAACTCAGGAACCGACTTGTCGCGCAGGTCTGATGCTTTGATTTCCTTCATTACTCTTCTGTGGCCTCCGGAGTAGCTTCGCCATCCGTAGGAGTGATTGACTCTTCCGCAACCTTGGCCTTTGACCAATCGCGATCATCAACAGCGTGATCCAACGAAACAAACTTACAGCGAATCGGCATCTTGTGCATCGCCAATCGCATCGCTTCCTTGGCGACATCGGCTGTCGGGCCCGCCATTTCAAACATAACGCGCCCAGGCTTAACGACGCAGACATAACCTTCAACGCCCGCCTTACCTTTACCCATTCGCTGCTCAAGCGGCTTCTTAGTGAAAGGCTTGTCGGGGAAAATGCGTATCCACACCTTTCCACCACGGCGGATATGCCGCGTCATCGCGATACGGGCCGCTTCAATTTGGCGGCTAGTAATCCAAGCGGGTTCCATAGCGACCAGTGCGTACTGACCGAATGAGATTTCGTTGCCGCGAGTCGCAAGGCCGCGCATACGACCTCGGTGCTGCTTGCGATACTTCATGCGCTTAGGCATCAACATTTGCGTTCACTTCTCCTTCTGGTTCTTTCGGGGTCGGGGTTAAAGTCGGTGCGGCAATTGGCTGGGGGTCGGACTCTCGTCGACGGGCAGCTGCTTCTTGCTGGCGTTGCTTCTCCGGCAAAACTTCTCCCTTGTAAAGCCAAACTTTGATGCCAATACAGCCATAGACTGTTTTGGCAGTGGCAATTCCATAGTCAATATCCGCGCGCAGAGTGTGGAGCGGGACTTTGCCTAGCTTATCTCCTTCTGAGCGAGCGATTTCTGACCCATTTAGACGACCGCTAACAAGGACCGTGATGCCACGCCCGTTGAGTCGAGTGACCCGGGTCATGGCCTGCCTCATGGCTCGGCGGTGGCTAACGCGCTTCTCAAGTTGGATCGCAATATTCTCGGCCACCAACTGAGCGTCAAGCTCTGGCTGTCGAACTTCCGTGACATTCACTTGAACGACCAGGCTTGAATCCTGCTTGCGCACCATCTCGTTGAGATCCTGCGTTAGCTGATCGATCCCCGATCCGCCCTTGCCAATGATGGCGCCAGGACGACTCGTGTAGATGTTGATCTTAATTCGAATCGCAGCACGCTCAATTTCGACTCGGCTGATGATTCCCATGCCGAACCGATCCCGAACCATATCACGAATCTTCTTATCTTGAAGCAGGTGCGCCTTGTAAGTCTTCTTATCGGAGTACCAAGTGCTGTCGGCCGCCCGGATGACACCGATGCGGAACCCGATTGGGTGTATCTTCTGACCCATTAGCCTTCCGCCTCCTCTGTTTTGGTTTCTTCTGTCACTTCGCTTGTCTCTTGATTTGCTTCCGCAGCTTCAGTTGCTTCAGTCACGGCGGGCTCTTCAGCTTCCACTTCGGCCAGTACTTCTTCTTTCTTAGCCGAGGCCTTGACTTTCTTTGGTGCCTCAAACTTGGGTCGTGGCTTCGCCTTGGTACCGTGCGGTTTCTGATCTGCCTTGGGCTCGAAGTCCTCTAGGACCACGGTGATGTGGCTCGTCTTCTTCAGGATCGCGGCGCCACGGCCCATAGCCTTCTGGGTAAACCGCTTGATGCGAGGACCTTCATCCACACTGATCGAGCGGATGCGGAGGGCACTTGAATTGACGCCGTTGTTCTCAGCAGCATTTGCCATTGCACTCACCAAGACCTTGCGGAGCGCGCCTGCGCCCTTACTTGGGTGGAATCGCAACTTCGCGGCAGCGAATTCAGCGGTCTTGCCACTCACCAAGTCAGCGACAATCCGCACTTTGCGCGGTTGAACCCTGACATATTTAGCGACTGCTCTAACTTCCATTGTTTTGTGTCCGTTTGCTAGGAGGTCATAGAACCCTTAGCGCAGCTTGGTCCCCCGATCCGGAAGGCTTCCACCATGCCCCTTATAGGTGCGCGTTGGTGCGAATTCGCCCAACTTGTGGCCGATCATGTTCTCGGTAACAAATACCGGGACATGCTTCCGACCGTCGTGGACAGCGATTGTGTGGCCGATCATATCGGGCGTGATTGTCGACCGGCGACTCCATGTTTTGAGGAGTTTCTTTTCACCGGCGGCGTTCATCGCGTCAACCTTCTTCATCAGATGGTCATCCACAAAGAATCCTTTTTTGAGACTGCGTGCCATGGTTCTATTTTTTGCTTACATGCTATTTGAGTGATGATCTTGCGATCAGTGCACCCTACTTCTTGTTCCTCCGTCGAACAATGTACTTGTCAGTGCGCTTGTTGTAGCGCGTTCTTTGCCCTCGAGCCTTGTTGCCCCATCGGTCAACGGGGCCCTTCTTGCGGCCGACCGGCGACTTCGCTTCGCCACCACCATGTGGATGGTCCCTTGGGCTCTTTACAACGCCGCGAACGTGCGGTCGACGGCCAAGCCCGCGGGCCTTACCGGCCTTGCCAATTTGTTCATTCTCGTGCTCGGCATTACCGACTTCACCAACCGTTGCGCGGCAGGTGTAGTGAACACGGCGCATTTCTCCGCTCGGCAACCGAAGAGTGGCGTATGTGCCCTCCTTCGCCATAAGCTGAGCGGCGGCGCCAGCGGATCGCACCATCTGACCACCCTTTCCGGGCTGGAATTCGATATTGTGAACCAGCGAACCGAGAGTGATGAAGCGAAGCTCCAAGCAGTGGCCGGGAAGAATGTCAGCACCTTCGCCACTGCGAATCACTGCCCCATCCGTCAAGCCCTTCGGCGCCAAAATGTAGCGCTTCTCGCCATCCTCGTACTGAATCAACGCGATTCGGCACGTTCGGTTCGGATCGTATTCGATACCGATCACCGTCGCATCCATCCCATCCTTCAATCGCTTGAAGTCAATGATCCTATAGCGTCGCTTATTACCACCGGACTTATTGAAACTCGTTCGGCGACCATAGCTATTGACGCCGCCGCTCTTCTTGATACCTACGGTCAGGCTCTTTTCGGGCTTCTTCTTAGTGATTTCGGCGTAGGTCGAAGCCACCATATGGCGTCGGCCGGGTGATGTTGGTTTTAATCTTCGTACGGGCATGATTTAGACTCCGTAATCCTCTAATTGCTGACCGGCGGCGAGCGTTATCACGGCCTTCTTCCAGCTAGGTCGTTGGCCCGGCTTTCCGCGCCCTACTCGTCGCATCTTGCCCCGGACTCCAACGGTCTGAACATCAGTCACCTGGATCAAAGCATCCTTCTTCCCCTTTCCAGAGTTATAGATGGCTTCCAGAGCTGACGCTATCTCCAGCTTATTTGCATCCTTGGCAACGACAAAGGTGTACTTGCGCACGTTGACCTTGTCATCAACAAACTCTTTACCGTAGCTCAACGCCACCGTCTTTTCGGTGATGTGAGGCTTAACGATGATCTCATAA
>JADLGZ010000116.1 GCA_020849075.1 Fimbriimonadaceae bacterium
CGACCACGATGCAATTCAAGCGCGAGGACCTGAATCCTTGCACCGTCAAACTGAGCGTTACCGCTTCTCCCGACCAAGTCACCACTGGGTTTGACAAGGCATACAAGAAGTTTTCCAAGAAGTTACGCGTTCCGGGATTTCGCCCCGGGCATGCCCCAAAGGCGATGGTCGCCCAAGCCATTGATCCTAACGAGATCATGAATGCGGCGGCTGATGAGATTGTGCGCTCCACCCTGACCACGATCATCAACAATGAAAAGATTCGGCCCCATGACCGGCCATCCGTCGAACTGACGAAGATTGATGAAGGTGAGAAGGCTTGCGAGTACGTCGCGAAGGTTCCGCTTGAACCCATCGTTAAGTTGGGCGATTACAAGGGTCTTAAGGTCGCGAGCCCAAAGATTGAAGTAACGGATGCCGAGGTCAATGCGCAGCTTGATGAAATGCGAAAGCGATCCGGTAAGCGCGAAGCCGTTACAGACCGGGGTATCGCCGACGGCGACATCGCCGTCGTCAACCTAAAGGTCGGGAAGGACGATAGCGACGGGCGAAGCCTGATGGTGGTTGCCGGGCAAGCATTCCCGGCCCTTGATAAGGCGATTGCTGGCATGCACGTTGAGGAAATCAAGAAGACGGAACTGACCTTCCCTGCCGATTTCCAAGAGAAAGAATGGGCCGGAAAGAAGAAGGAAGTCCAGATTTCGATCCGCAGCGTGAATTCGGTAGTTCTGCCAGAGCTTGACGACGAATTCGCCAAGGCCGGAAAGGAATTGAAGGCCAAGGATCTGAGCGATCTGAAAGAAAAGCTCCGCAACGGAATCTTGGAAGCAAAGCGCGCCCTGAGCGAAGATTTTGTGAACGATGCACTACTGGAGGAATTGGTCCAAGCAAGCGAGGTCCACGTCCCGGACACGATGTGGGAAGCGGTGGCCAACCAGCGCCTCAGCGAAGAGGCCCAGGCCGCCCAAAAGCAGGGAAGAAATCTCGAAGAAGTCGCCAAGGAACACGGGATGAGCTTTGAGGAGTACGTTGAAAAGTGGCAAGGTGAAGCCCGAATCCAAGTTCAACGAGCAGTTATTGCAAACACTATTTTCCGCGCCGAGAAGATGCGCCTGGAGAACGAGGACCTGAGTAGCTCCTTGCAAGAAATGGCTCATGAGTATGGTGTTCAACCTGCCCAGCTATTTGAGGCGATGAAAAAGAACAAGAACTTCACCGAGCTTGAAGTTCGTTCGGTTTACCGAAAGGTGATGTCCTTCCTCAAGGATCACGCCACCGTCGAAGAAGGCGGGTCGAAGTCGAAGGCCGCCAAGACCGCCAAAGCAGAAACAAAGCCGCCGGCTAAGGCCAAGCCCGAAGCGAAGGCAAAGCCAGCAGCCAAGCCAAAGGCCCCGGTAAAACCAAAGTCGCCGAAGAAATAGGCGTCGCCCTCGTAAAGGTACAGTAATGCGTAGTCGGATTCATTCCGACTATGTCAGGGAGGACATTTCCAAGATGGGTATTCCGTACGTCATTGAACAGACTGCGCGAGGAGAGCGCACATACGATATTTGGTCCCGCCTACTTAAGGACCGGATTATTTTCTTAGGCACCGAGGTAGACGATTACATTGCGAATCTGTTGATCGCCCAACTCCTTTTCTTAGAGTTGGAAGACCCCGATCGAGATGTCCACTTCTATATCAACAGCCCCGGCGGAAGCGTCGCGGCCGGCCTTGCGATCTACGATACGATGCAACTTGTGAAGTGCGACGTGAGCACGTATTGCGTCGGCATGGCTGCCTCCATGGGAGCCGTCCTCCTTTCAGGTGGAGCCGAAGGTAAGCGCTTCTGCCTCAAGAACTCGCGGGTCATGATTCACCAAGTGAGTGGTGGGTTCCGGGGAACCGCCGCCGACATCCAGGTACAAGTGCGCGAAATAGACAAGTACATGGATACGTTAATGGGCATCTTAGGTAAACACTGCAAGAAGGATCCCGATCAGGTACGAAAGGATTGCGACCGCGACTACTTTATGAGTGCCGATGAAGCCCTGAAATACGGGATTATTGATAAAGTTCTTGAACAGGGTGCTCGTTAGGCTTAAGTTCGGCCTGATTTGAGACGATAATAGGAGCGAATATGGCGAAGACACCGGAGCGTCGTGACCAATGCAGCCTTTGCGGTAAGGCGAAGGAACAAGTTCGAAAACTCATCGTTGGCCTGCACGGCGCTGTATGCTCCGATTGCATTGACCTTTGCAATGACATCCTGAGCAACGAGGTCGAGAAATCGGCCCAGCCAGCCACGCCTCGGACGACTCAAGGCAAGCAGCCCAGTGTTGCAGCTCGAGGTGAGTTCAAGGACAGCCGCATTCCGAAGCCCAAAGAAATCGTCGGGTTTCTCGACCAATATGTGATTGGGCAAGAGCACGCTAAGCGCTCGCTGAGCGTCGCGGTCTACAACCATTACAAGCGGGTCTCAGCACCAGCGTCAGACGTTGAACTCCAGAAGTCCAATATTCTGATGATCGGCCCCACGGGTTCGGGGAAGACCTTATTGGCACAGACGTTGGCCAAGATGCTGAATGTGCCTTTTGCCATCGCTGATGCTACGGCCTTGACGGAAGCAGGCTATGTTGGCGAAGACGTCGAAAATATCATTCTGAAGCTCTGGCAAGCCGCCGAGTCCATGGATTCTCGCAATGCCAAGGAACTATGTGAGCGCGGGATCATCTATGTGGATGAGATTGATAAGATTTCTCGAAAGAGCGACAATCCATCAATCACCCGAGACGTCAGCGGTGAAGGTGTTCAGCAGGCACTACTCAAGATTCTAGAGGGCACAACGGCCAATATTCCACCTCAAGGCGGGAGAAAGCATCCCCAGCAGGAGTACCTCCAGATTGACACCAGCCATGTTTTGTTCATTTGTGGCGGTGCTTTCGAGGGCTTGGAAGAGGCCATCTTGCGACGTCAAAAGGGCGGCGTGATGGGCCTGGGCGCTTCCCCAACGAGTAAGAAGGAGAAGACCAAAGACATTCTTCGTCATGTCTTGCCAGAGGATCTCCTTCATTACGGCTTGATCCCAGAGTTTATTGGGCGCCTACCGGTTTGTACAACCTTGGATCAACTCGACGAGGATGCGCTCGTACGGATCCTCACCGAACCCAAGAACTCGCTTATTCGCCAATACGCTCGCCTGTTCCAAATGGACGATGTTGAGCTGGAGTTTGAAGACGACGCGATGCGAGAAATTGCCGCCGAAGCCCTGCGCCGAAAAACAGGAGCCCGGGCACTTCGGTCCATTTTTGAGCAGATCATGCTCGAGGTGATGTACGAAGTACCCTCAAGTGAGGGTATCCGGAAGGTATTGGTGCCGAAAGGCGTGATCACGGACAAGATCAAGCCCCTCTTGCTGACTGAAGCCGACCTGAAGAAGGCAAGCTGAACCCCGTACTTGTACGAGAAAGTGGGTCGTTTCTTTGGATAACCCAAAGAAACGATGGGTTTGCTAACACCCCTTTGCGCGTATACTGAATCCGGGTAGTAGAAAATGCAAAGGTGGTCTCTGAGGTTGTTAGCCTGCGGCGGAGCGGCAATGGGCACGTTCGCTTGGGGCAATGTTAATCTGGTCTTTTCGCCCCCCAGCCAAACGGTGGCAGCCGGCGACCAAGTCAGCATCGCGGTTTATGCGGTTTCCGACAGTCCATTTGATCAGGCATTTGCCGCGCTTGATGTTTTGGTAGGCTGGGATCCGACGCTTCTGAATCCAATCTCCTACACGAATGCGGGTGCCGGTTACGCCTGGGGCAACAGTGGCTTCTTGTTCCCAACCCTCAATGGCAACCTGAACGATGGGGACGCCGAGTGGTCAGGAGAACGCCAATTGGGCGGCCCCTTCCCGCTTGCCACGCCCGCTGGCTTGAAATTGACGACATTGAAGTTCACCGCCGTAGCACCGACTCCGGGGACGCCCGTTACCATGCCAGCAACCCTGTCCGGTCGAAATACCCGTGTTTTTCATCCCTCCATCCCGAACACCAACATCTTGGGACTGCGAAGTCCTGATGCGATCGTGACGATCACCTTACCAGCCACCAATATTTCGGGCAACCTATTCCTGCAAGACACGCTATTCGGCTCATCCTTTACGCGCAATATCGCCGGTGCGGTCAAGCAAGGGACGGACACAATTGGATCTTTTGCCGTGACCGGGATCAATTCGCCAACGGCTTCATTCTCAGTGTCCATCCCTGGCTCTTACACGGGAGCTGCTACGTTGGAAATGGATGGCTCCTCCTTCCTGAAGAGGAAGGTGGCAATTGTCCTCAACAATGGCACCATGAATATCGGCACGATCAATCTGGTTAATGGAGACGTGGACCATAGCGGGGAAGTGGACGCAGTTGATGTTGATCAGGTGATTTTGGAGTTCGGAAGCTTGGTTGACACAGACGCGGATGTAGACGTGACCGGCGAAGTGGATGCGGCTGATATTGATGTTGTCATTGCCAATTTCGGGCAGGAAGACAACCCCTAGCCGCCTTTTGTTAGAGTCAGGATCCCGACCTTCTCGGCACCAGCCACCTTTAAGGCTTCGGCACAGGCTTGCGCCGTGCTCCCACTGGTCAGCACATCGTCCACAAGCAGTACGGATTGACCATAGACCGAGGGGTTGGCCCGAAAAGCTCCGACCAAATTAATGGCTCGTTCTTGGGGGTTGAGTCTTACTTGTGGTCTCGTGGCGCGAATCCTGAGAAGGGCCCTTTGTTGCGAACGGGCAGCCAAATCTCGGGCCAATAGCTCGGCCTGGTTGAACCCACGCCAGCATAGCCGGCGCCAGTGGATGGGTACCGGGCATACCAGGTCATAGCGTGGGATGGTCAACTCACGAGCCTTTGTTGCCATGAGTCGTGCCAAAGGGTCGGCGAGCGACGTCACGCGATCGTACTTTAGCCTCCGAACAGCCTGCGACGCCCGCCCTTGATAGTGATAGAGGCAGATCGCAAAGTCAACCGGACCCGTCGAAAGGGCCTCAACCGGCGACTCGATTGGCTTAAACTCGGCCAGGCAATCCTCGCAGACGCCCGAGGTCGCGATGAGCCCGCAGAGCCCGCATCGCATCGGAAAGATGGCCGAAAGCACCCCTTAGAATAGCGAAAAGCCCCACCCAAATGGGTGAGGCTTTCATATGGCAAACGAACCCTGCTAGGCGTCGCTACCGCCGCCAAACACCG
>JADLGZ010000117.1 GCA_020849075.1 Fimbriimonadaceae bacterium
AAGTTTTGAAAAGAAACTCATAGCTCGATGCGCTCTTTAAGTTCGCCATCAAGCGACCAGACAAGAAGCACCTTTGGTTCTGTCGGTAAACCGATTGCGCGCCTCGGATTATGACAGCAAGCGCGAATCGCCACCTCTGCTCCGAAGTCTTCGACCAGATTCTTGAACGCCGTCCGAAGGGTGATTGCACTCCCCGCTAGAGCCCCATTCGCCTTGAGACGCACGTCGCCTGCGCCCGTAATGCACTCGTGCCCCCACATATTTAACTCCGTCCCCGGAGCTAGGCCCGTTGCCATTGCGCTATCGCTGACGGCAATCACGTCTTGGGAGGGCTTGATTTTCAACAGAACCCGTGCGGCATCTGGGTCTACATGAAGTCGATCGTAGATCAGTTCGGTCTTGAGGCCATCTTTGGATAGGGCAAATCCCACGGCACCCGCTTCTCGATGGTGAAATGGGCGCATGGCATTGAAGGTGTGCGTCGCATGTCGGAATCCGGAGTTCCACCCTTGTGCGGCCACTGCAAAGGTCGCATTGGTGTGCCCCATACTCACGCGGACCCCCCGACCATGGAGCCGAGAAGCTAGTTCAAGAGCCCCCGGTCGCTCTGGGGCCATGGTGATTACGCGTAAGCGAGGATCATCCAGAATAGGATCCCACCCTGTTCCTGAAGGTGGAGGATCAATGATGAGCGATGGAGGCTGGGCTCCCGCAAACTCAGGGCTTATAAATGGGCCCTCCAAATGGAACCCAACAATAGAACGGTGTTCGGGAAGGTTCGCCAAGGCCGATCTAACGTCCCCCGGGGTCGCGGTGACCGTGGTCGGGAGCCATGCTTCGTAGCCCTCGGCCTCAAGGCGATCTGCAAGAATCATCATGTCCGGTCGCGAGGCCGACATGAAGTCAATGCCAAAGGCCCCATGTAAATGAATATCCACGAGGCCCGGAGAGATCATTCCGGTTGGCTCCCCTTGAGTGGGGATCAGGCTCTTCCCGTCCCAGCGATGCGGGCCAAATCCGGATTCACCTAGGGCAAGGAAGACCTCAGTCATGGCTTGCGTGCGTAGCCAATCCCATCCCGCAAGATCAGCCCCTCTAGTTCTAGCAACGTTAACTCACTTGAAACAACCGCAACATCAAGCCCCGTTCGGTCCACGATTACTTCTGACGAAATCGGATCATCCCCTAGCACCTGGATTATTGCTCGTTGGTGTTCGGGCAACTCTTCCGGACTGACAGTGGTCTGTTCAGCCGCCTCGATCCCCAGAGTTTCAACGATCTGATCGGGATGATCAACCAACATGGCCCCGTCCCTAATCAGTGCATGAGATCCGCGAAAGTTTGTGAGGCTGATGTTGCCGGGCACGACAAAAACCATTCGGTTCAAGTTAGCCGCACTTCCTGCCGTCCTGAGCGCGCCGCTAACCTCGGGCGCCTCGACGACGAGCACTGCATCAGACAGAGCAGCGATCATCTGGTTTCGCTGGAGAAAGCGGTATTGATCCGGTTTCGTCCCGCAGGCAAACTGACTAATCAAACAGCCCTGTTCCGCAATCTGTTGAAAGAGACTCCGGTGATTGTGGGGATATGCCCCGTCAATGCCCGTTGCCAATACAGAAACCGTCTTCCCGCCCACTGATAAGGCACCGCAATGGGCGGCCGCGTCAATCCCCAGTGCGCCTCCACTGACGATCGTGACTCCACAAGCGCTTAGCCGCTCAGCGAACTTCTGCGCCACGGCTTTGCCATAGGTTGTCGCCGACCGAGTACCGACAATGGCAACCGTGGGAGCACTCAAGACGGACACATCGCCTCGCACCCAGAGAGCCGGGGGAACCTGACCTGCCTGGGCTAATGTCTCCGAGAAATGGGGCTCTTCCCACACCTTGGCCCCTTGGTCCAATGCCCGCTCCATAGCCGATGAATCAGCGCTCGCCATTCGCTTGCGCTCTGCCGCTGAGAGCAGAGGACTCTGTCGCAACATGGCGATGGGATCGAGCGATGTTGCCGCAAGCGCTTGGCAAATGGCGTGAGCCCGCTTTGGCGGAGCTTCGCTCGCAAGCAATAATTGCCAAAAAGTTGCCGGAAAGCTCAGGGCTTACCTGCGCCGCTCATTCCTCCGGCGCCTGGCCCACCGCCGCTATTCCCGGAGCTTCCGGCGGCCGCCTTAAGGGCAGGCAAAGTATTGTCAATCATCACCCGAAACTGAGACTTTGCCGAATTACCTAGCCAGTCGGAGGCGGTAACAGTCAGAGTCTTCGGGCCATCACTCAGGCCTGGGTTGTCGGATCCATTGATCCGAACCACCAACTGACCATCGCGAGTCAAAAAGTGCTTCGCCACACGCCCGTCAATTTCCACCTTTACGGTATCCATTCGCACGCCAGAAGCCAGATCGTCAACATCCCATAGGAAAAATGGGGGTTGTTCGCCAGCGCGGACATTGGTCCTGCCCGACATTTCATATCCATTTACCGGAAACACAAATGACACGGTTGGCGGTGTCAAATCCACACCTGACTTGTTGTCAAAGGCCAGAATCTGACCATCGCGCCCATTCAGGAAAAGGGTGTTACCGATGGCCGTAACGGATGAAGCAGCGGTCATGTAGTTTGGCGGCGTTTTGCCGCTCGTGTCGGCCGCTGGTTTCAAAGTCGGACGCAGGATATAGTTCCAAATGATTGAACCGTCGGCGGGCTCAATCATATTCATTGACCCATTAGAAGTATTGACAAGGATCTTCCCGCCAACAATGCTCGGAGAGTTTACAGCTGATGACTGCAGGTCAACTGGCTGGTGAGTGGGGCGGCCCTGCTTTGTGAATGATCGAACAGAACCCTGACGCGTCACCACAGAAATGGTATTGGCAGCGACCGCCGGCCCAAAGACGGCTTGTTCCCCAACGGACACCTGCGCCCTGAGCCCGCCGTTCTGACGAGCAAGGCCCATCACATAGTCACCAGAAATGATGTACACCGTGTCTTCGTACACAACGGGTATCGCATCCGGATTTAGCTGCGTAAACTGGACATTCCACCGTTTGACTCCTCGGACTACATCGAAAGCCGCCAGCTCAAAATTCGATGTAGTGAGGAATACATCATTTCCCGAAGGTGTCAGTCGGCCCAATATGCCGCCCTCCACGGCTAGCGGCTTCGCCCAAGCGGCTTCACCATTACTGGCATTGAGCCCTACGAGCGTGTCATCTCCCATTGGCAGGATAACCATCCCACCAGCAGCAACAGGGTTACTCGCAAACCCCCCAGTTAGGGTCTTCTCCCACAGGGGCTTCCCCGAGGTCGCGTCAAACGCATAGACCGTGCGGTTATCAGCGGCAGCAACCACTACGTCACCAATAACTAAGGCACCCCGGTTGAAATTGCCCTGAATACCCTCCGCAGGCCAGCGCCAGAGCTGATTGCCGGTTTCTCGGTCAAGAGCATAAATCCGGCGACCAACGGCTGTGATTATTGAATTGCCATGAGCGGCAAACTCCCCCGGAACAACCGAAGTGGCCTGCTGCCACTTCCAACTGAGGGGCACCGGCCCGGCTATTTGGGCCAGAGCGGCCGAGGAGAGTGCGGCGAGTCCCGCCACGAAATAACATCGCTTCAAGTTCATCATGCTTGGGCTGATCCTTTTCCCTGAGCCTTGCAGTATATCCCTGTGCCCAGTCTTTTGACGCAACCTATGGACGCTTGAGTTTGGGATGTGGTATCAATAAGGGCCGAACGGTTGGGCTTATAGCTCAGTTGGTTAGAGCGCACCCCTGATAAGGGTGAGGTCACTAGTTCGAATCTAGTTAGGCCCACCAACCGAATTCTGCTGTGA
>JADLGZ010000118.1 GCA_020849075.1 Fimbriimonadaceae bacterium
AAATGGACATGAAGTCTTGGGGTTCAATAGCCGCCATTCCATCGTTCGGGACGATGAGGCGAAGTCTTTAGGTTGGGCTTTTTGTTGGGAATGACTAAATCTCGTTGATGTCAACAAGCTCTAGCTCCTTAGACTGCACTTTGCCCTGCGACCAGAAGGTCACCCGGACCTTCTCCCCAGGGCGGCGGGCAGCCATGAACTTAACATAGTCAAACCTGTCTTTCAATTCAATGTCATTGAGCTTCGTGATGACATCAAATTGACGGATGCCGGCGTTGGCGGCAGGCGAGTTGGGCGTAATACTCATGACCACCTCGCCCGTCTCCGGCGGCGTCGCTCCGTACTGGCTCTCAAAGCGGGCCCGGAAGGGTCGGTATCGTAAAGCACCCGGCTGGCGCATGATTTCGAAGCCTAGGACGCCGTATCGAGCTCTACCGTGTTCAACCAGTTCTGAAATGATTCTGAGGGCGCGATCAATGGGGATAGCAAACCCAATGCCGATAGAACCGCCATCTTGGCTGAGAATCGCGCTATTGATACCAATGACTAAGCCCTGAGCATTGGTGAGGGCTCCACCGCTGTTCCCCGGATTGATCGCGGCATCCGTTTGGATCGCGTCGAGCAAAACGCCACCGCGGTTTGTGGAAAGATCTCGACCGAGGCTACTGACCACGCCAACGCTCAACGTGTGATCCTGGCCAAGCGGATTCCCGACGGCAATCACCCATTGCCCAACTTTCAAAGCCCGGCTATCACCGAACTCCGCCGGGGGGAGGTTGTGGGCCTCCACCTTCAGTACGGCGAGGTCACTCACCGGATCCTTGCCCTTGACGGTCGCGTTGAGGCTTCGGCCATCGGGTAAGTGAACGGTAATTCCTGTGGTGTCATCGCCGACGACGTGGGCATTTGTGACGATCAGTCCATCAGGGCTACAAATAATGCCACTCCCCTTACCTGCCTGCTGAACCGGGCCGAACCAATCCATCCCGGTCGTGATTGTGTCAATACTGACTACGCTCGGCAAAATACGCTTGGCCGCTTCGGTGAAGTCAACGGGCGTCTGCGTGCCCACGGTCATGGCTGGTGTCCGGTCTAATACCCGTACGAGTGGCTGCTCAGGCCGCACGTAGCGGTCTAGTTGCAGAGCTAGAACTCCGCCGACCAAGGCGGCGACCAAGACAAGCACGAACTTCTTCATCCAGACAAGTTCTACATTGTTCAGCTTGCGTACGTTCCCAACTAGATCGGCAGACCCGCTTCACGAAGGGAGCTTAGGAGGTCCTGGATTTCGGGGGCGCCCATGAATACCCTTTGGATAATGCCCTGTTGGTTGATGACGACATAGGTCGGGATGGCGGCGATTTTGTACTGCTTGTGAGTTTTCTTGCCGGGATCAATGAGCACCGGCAGGGACTCAAATCCTTGCTCTTTCAGGAAGATGCGCACGAGATCACCATCCTCTTCGGGAATGGACCACACGGCCAGCCCCTTACCGCCGTACTTCTTTTTGAGGGCAATGGTCTTGGGGAGGGCCTCACGGCACGGCAAGCACCATGTTGCCCAAAAATCGAGCAGGACTACTTGCCCTCGAAGGGCGGAGAGCTTGACCGCTTCTCCGTCTAGGCTCTTGAGCTGGAAATCGGGGGCCTTCATGCCCTCACTGAGCACGGCAAGGTCCTCTGGCTCGCTGGCTTGATCTTTGGCCGATACTCCGGCCGGGGGCTTCGTGTCAAATGAATCTAGGGCGAGGGGAGCGTCAGCCTTGATGTGCTCAATGACTTCGGTAACTAGGACCGACTTCAATTGATCTTCCACCTTTAGGTCTCGCGTTTCGTCCACCAAGGGTTCAAACTGCGAGGTGATCTTCTGAACAAAGGTTGTCGCCTTATCAACTACCAGTTCGGTCGTCCCGTATCGCCCGCGTGCCTTGAGCTTGATGATCTCGATTCCGTCCTTGTCACTTGGCACCAGCGTTATCGTGGTTCCGGGCTCGATGATCTCATTGATACCGGCCTTTCCGCGAAAGAGCTGGAAAAGAAATGAACCTGCAATCTGGGGGTCACGGATGTTTTCGGCCTCGGCTTGCCAAATCTTTGCCGTGGGCTTAGAAAGCTTACCGACTGAGCCTGCATACTCCAAGAGTTTCTCGCCGTCCGAGACTGACGTGAACTTCATCGTGCCCGTGATCGCATGGACAAAATGCTTGTTCGGTGCTGCGTAGAGGACCATCCGTTCGCTCTCCGCTTTTTGCTCCTTACCGTTGAACCCCGTTGCGGCAAAGGTCCAACTGATTGTGCTCTGGTAAGTCTTCATGGCACCGTACTTTTCGAGGACCGCACTCAGAGCGGCCACGCCATCACCCTCGATCTTTGGCGCACCCTTGATTTCTGGAAGTTTAAACTCCGATTCAGCCACGGGGGCCGGACGGCCCGATTCGCCGCAACCAGCAATGACAATGATTAGGGGGAGAAATAGCAGCTTTTTCATTCAAACAGTCTCTTGGCAAATTCACTGGAGTCAAAGTTGTTTAGGTCGTCGACTTTCTCACCGAATCCGACGAGCTTGACCGGTACCCGGAAGCGATCATACACCCCTATGAGGGCGCCGCCGCGTGACGTTCCGTCTAGCTTGGTCAACACCAGCCCCGTGACCCCAGCCACCGCGATAAATTGCTCCGCCTGGTTAATCGCATTTTGGCCAGTGTGGGCATCCAAAACCAGGAGCGTTTCATCGGCAGGCCGCCCCAGCGCCTTCTCCACGACCCGGGCGAGTTTCCCCAGTTCCTGCATGAGGTTTTCCTTGGAATGTTGGCGGCCGGCGGTGTCGGCAAGGACAAAGTCCGTCCCTCTAGCCTTGGCCGCAGTGATCGCATCAAAAAGGACCGCGGCACTATCTGAACCCGGCTGACCACGGACGATTTCGGCACCCGTCCTTCCCGCCCAAGTCTCCAACTGCTCAATCGCAGCGGCTCGAAAAGTATCGCCCGCTGCAAACATGACCTTCTTGCCGTATCGGGTCAGTTGCTGCCCCAGCTTGGCGATGGTTGTGGTCTTGCCGACCCCATTCACGCCAACAAAGAGATAGACGGTTGGCTTGTCGGCGGACATGCGCAATTGGTGAGAACCGTCCTGGGCAAAGCGGCGAACGATTGCCTTCTTGAGCTCCTCACGCATGGCTCCGGGATCGGTGATCTTGTCTTCCCGCACCCTCTGGCGCAATTCAGACAGGATTTCGGCTGCAACATGCACATTTGCATCAGCTTCAAGGAGGGCCTCTTCCAGTTCCTCATAGAGATGCTCGTCAATTACGCCCCGGCCAAGCATCCGGTCGAACGACTGCATGAGCTTCTTGAACATGCCAGCCTTCAGTATGGCAGGCTGGTAAAATGTCGGCATGGCTCTAAAGGTAGGCGACCGGGTTCGGGTGATCTCACGCGAGGTTACGGCGGATGATCGGAAATCGAACCGATATTTTGATCACATGAAGGGAATGATCGGCGTCATCGAAAGCATTTACAGCAAGGATGAAGTCGCGGTCAAGATTGACCCGGAGAGCATGGTAGAGCCGGCGGTTTCGGTCCATGCGGAGGCTACACGACGAATGCGCGAGCGATTTATCTCGCAAGTCTCTGAAGAGGCCAAGGGCCTCTTGACGAAGGAGGAAGTTGACTTCCCTGCCAACTACGTTCTTTTGGTGCGCACCGAGGACCTAGAGTCCGCCAAGTGACACCCGAAACCCTTCTGCAGGTGATCAAAGATCGGCGTAGCATGGGCCATTCCCGCTACGCTCCCCAGCCGGTTGATCGGAAAGTCATTGAGATGATGCTCGAAGCGGCTAATTGGGGGCCGAGTCACGAAGACACGGAGCCGTGGCGGTTCCAAGTTTTTATGGGCGAGGGGCGGCGGAAGCTTGGCGAGATTTTCGCCTTAACCGAACCCGGTAAGGAAGGAGTTGCCGAGGGATCGCTCAAGCGGGCCTTCTCAGCTCCAGTCTGGATCAGTCTTGGCATGACGCCAAAACTTAATGATGACGGCTCCCTTCTGATGGGCGAGGAAGCCGAAGTGATGGCGGTTTCCTGCGCGGTTCAGAACCTCCACCTTATGGCGCAAGCTCAGGGCTTGGCGGGGATGTGGCACTCCAAGGGTGCCTCGGTTCATCCCGCAGTCGCGGAAGCTCTCGGACTGGGGGCCCCAAGCCGGCTGCTAGGCTTCTTCATGTGCGGCTGGCCGAGCACGGAATGGCTCACGGGAGAACGCGGGCCGCTTGAAGACAAGGTGATTTGGCATGCCTGAGAGTCGATAGGCTTTAGTCTGTGGGCAACCGTAATCCCTAACCCAAACAAAATGCACCTCTGCCGTTTCACCACTCTAGACGAACCCGAAATCGCCCGTTCGGGCATCTTTCATGATGGGCGCTTCTACGAAACGGATGGTGAGCGCCCAGTGGGAGTGCATGAGATCAGTAAGATCCGGCTCCTGCCTCCAGTTCAAGCCATTGCGTCGTTCCGAGACTTCACGAGTAATCAGGCCTTTACTTATCGAAACAGCGCTGTTTTCGGTGGGGCCCTGTCGGAGCTAGATGCTCCGGCCGGTGAAGTTACGCCCGACATCCGGATTGCCGCGCTCCTTCGCGACGAGGGGGATCAGATTGAAGCGGAGGAGGCAGAGGGTTTTATCTTGGGCTACTGTTTGTGTATTGGACTTAGGCGTGGCAGCGAGACGGACTTCCCCTTTGCCCTTGGGCCCTTCCTTACGATTCCAGAAGCCACGCATGCTGAGTTGCTCAACAAGCCCATCTCCCTGAATGTCAATGGTGAACTTGCCCTCCAAGCGCCGGCTCAGACCCCGGATTTCGGCCGCATGATTGAGGCAGCCACGAGAACAAACCGCGCTACCCCTTCTGATCTCATTGCCGCGCCATGCCTTGAGGGCAACCTCCCCAAGCTTAATCC
>JADLGZ010000119.1 GCA_020849075.1 Fimbriimonadaceae bacterium
CCCCATCGCCGCCCGCACGCCAGCACTCGATACCGAGCATCCGCTTCTAGGAATGCCCGCTGACCCGCGTGGGGTGTCCAGCCGGGGATGAGCTCTTGGCGCACACCATGTACGGTGAGCCAAGGCTAGTTGGTCAACTCTCCCAAGGCGTTAGATTTTGGAATCTGAACTCACAGCTTGTATAATGATTGAGCCATTAAACAAACATCTCGAAGGTTGATTGAAAATGATTTCTAAGTCACTGGTTGTGTTGGCAATGGTGCTTGCGCTATGTGCCTCTGTATTGGCGAAGGTAGGTGACCCGACCGGTGATTTGATTGCACGCCCTGTGCAGGGCACCTCGAACGCTTGTGGCCCAATGGTGCTCAGCCGGACGGTTGCACTGCACCTAATGGGGGACAGAGTGCGCAAGCACCTTGCTGGTTCAGATCTATTTATCATTCGACCTGAAAGAGGAAGAGACTGGCGACAATTCCAGCGTGAGCTCCAATCAACCGGGTTGTTTGAGTTTGTCGTTCCTGACACGGTGGCGGCTCCTTGTTCACTACCAAACGACCCAGGATTTTCGGATCAATGGCATCTAACACAGATTTCGGCCACTCACGCCTGGGACTTTAATACCGGCCTGGATTCCAACACATCACAGCCTGTAGTGGTCGCCAGTATTGATGGCGGGGTTGACTTAACTCATCCCGACCTTTCGACAAACCTAGTGCCAGGTTACAACACTTTGACGGGACTCGCCCAGGCGTTGGGTGGCGACGTTTCCGACATCCGCTCGAATGGCCACGGCACTCGAATTGCTGGCGTGATCGCGGCAAAGGGCAACAATGGCATCGGAGTATGTGGCGTTGGTTGGAATCTAAAGGTTATGCCAATTCGGTGTACTGACGATGCCGCACAAGGGCTGACTACAAGAAGTGAATTGTTGGAAGGGGCGCAATGGGCAATCAGCAATGGTGCACGGGTTGTTACCGTTAGCTACAGCGAAGTTCAATACCCAGATGTGGAAGCAATGGGGCAAAGCGCCTGGGCTCAGGGCTCGCACTTGGTATGGGCAGCCGGTAACACAAATTCAAACTGGAGTACGTTTGATTTCCCTCATGTGATCATCGTTGGGGGCACGGATCAATCGGACAACCGATGGGTCAGCACTAGTTTGGTAGGATCGAGTTACGGTCGAGCAGTGGACATTTTTGCTCCTTGCATCTTGATCAGGACGACCTCGAAGGGCGGCGGCTATGGATATGCGCCCGTCGGAACGAGCTTTGCTGCCCCCCAAGTTGCTGCTTCGCTGGCACTGTTAGAGGCGCGGTACCCAGATTGGCCATCTTCGCAGATTGAGTGGCGGCTGCTGCGGGCGAGCCGTGACCTAGGAACACCGGGTGCGGACACAACTTTTGGGTGGGGCCGCCTCAACGCTGGTCGTGCCGTAAATTTTCCTGACACACATTATGATCTGGTCATTCTGCCCAAGATATTTTCATGGGCTCACACAGAGGAGGCTCAAAGCATTTCCGATTCAGGGCGCGTGATTGCTAAGGTCACGAATGGCTCCGCAATGAGCATTAGTTGGTACGAAAATGGTTTGTATTCTGCGGCGATTGACTTCACTGGTCACCAGGGTGGATTTCCTGGTAACGATTTCACCATAACGGATTCCAATAGTCTCGGCACGGTCACTGGCACTATTCATGGTCCTGGCTTGGACAGTGGCTTTATTTATAAGGTGGGCTCTGGATGGGTAAATAACCCAAATCCTACTGGCTGGCCCAGCGACTCTGTTGAGGCACTAACAGATTTAGACATTGTTGCTGGATTTGACTGGACCCCAACTGGTGGGCCGCTAATTAGGGGATGGTCGGGACCAATTGGAAGCCCAGCAACTGTTCTGATCAATACGAACTTTTACTTGCAGGACTTGAATGAGTCGGGGCAATATGTGGGTAGCTACGGGTGGACGTACACGATTCCATTCGTGTTCGATGGCCAGCAAAATGTAGTACTTCCCAAAAATGTCCTTTTCTCCTCACTACCGGAGGTGATTTCAAGGCGAGGGGAGGTTTATGGCAACGAATCCTCCATTGATCCCCACTGGCTTCCCGTGTTTTTTCAGCCACCGTATGATGTTGCTACTTATCAAAGTATTGGTCCTATGGACAGCGCTTTGAGCAGTGCCAATGACAACGGCGTGGCTGTCGGTCGAGACACGCTGACAAATCGCGCAATGAGCTTTGAACCTTTCTTGAACGGTGGAACCTATATCGATCAGAAACTTAACGCTCCTCTACCTCCCCAAATTGTGAAGTTAGAAACAGCTCGCGATATAAACAATTCTGGCGAGATTGTCGGCGGGGCAAGGGGATTCGATGGAAAACTCTATCCGTACTTGGCAAGGCCGACGGATGGGCCGGTCGCACTCATAGATTTGGGGCAACTTGGTGCCACCCCAACCTATATCGGCAGCATTCCCCCTTCCCTTAACGTGACCTTCACCGATAGTCAAGGCGCCCCCTATCCAAATTCGAATGTTCAACTTCAATACGCCGGAAACTCCGGGAGGGTACATATTTCGCTGCCCGCTTCAGTCACTGGACAATTCCGTCTCTACCTGGAGTGTGATTCTTCCTCAGTTCCCGGCTATGATGGGCCGAGGTACCTGCCCATGCTCTATCCCCCACTCGGCACGCCTGCCGCAGGGCCAGACATCGCTTTCATTCCGTTCAGTGGAGCCCCGGATCCAATATCGGGACTGCCGATTCTTGAGATGTTCACAGGAGATGTAGATGCGTCAAATGAGATTGATGCTGCCGACATCGATGTTGTCATCGAGAACTTTGGAATGGTGGACGGGCAACCCGGCTTTAACCGGCAAGTCGACGTTGATGGATCTGGCGAAATCGACGCCGTCGACATTGATATAGTTATTGAAAACTTTGGCCTAGTTGGGGACCCAGAGCCGTGATGCGTGCCCCATCGCCGCCCGCAGGCGAGCATGCGGTAGCGCGCATCCGCTTCTAGGAATGCCCGCTGCCCCTCGTGGGGGGTCCAAAAGGGCGAAAGCGCGGCAAGCACATTCTACAGAGTTCGCCAGTTCGTTCGGTCAACTGGTCAGCTAAACAAATGGTGCTCGCAAGGGACTTGCGAGCACCAGAATTACGAGACGGGCCGAGATTACTTTCGGCGTCGGCGCGCCACCAAGCTACCAAGCGCAAGGGCTAATGCACTCATTGAGGCGGGCTCTGGAACCGTGGCGATGATCTTGCCCGAGTCGCCGTTCGGGCCGATATTTTGAACGTGAATCATGGCGATTACGTTCGAAGTTCCCGCTGTTGCCATGAAGGCAGCCGCGTTGAGTCCAGTGCCGGTGATCTGCCAAGAGACGGATTCCCCTGGCTTGAGGCGGTTCACGCCGCCGCCGGCGTTCGAGACTTCAAAGCCAACACTCGCGTCAAAAGTCAGGCTCGCATTATTGATGCCGTTATGACTGAATGAGGCTCCGGTAATCTTCGGGCTACTTTCGACGATAGCCGGTCCCCCTGGATAAGGGTCCATGTTCAGCCACAGGGTTGAAAGGAATTGACCAGCCGCCGAGGTGGCATTGTGAGTCAAGGTGAAGTCAACCGTGTTGACCCCACCATCCGTTACAGTGAGCGAGGCCCAAGGTGCGCCACCCAAGGGAGCAGACCCGGTTTGGAGCCCATTGAAGTTAAGCGTAAACGCCTGCGAGGCGGCGGCAACGAATAAAGTTAGTCCAACAAAGGCCGATCGGCCAAAAATATGAGTCATGGTGTATAACCTCAGGCACATTGTACACCAATTATTGTGATTTAGTGCAACAAGAATGGGAAAATTGCTTGGGTACGATCGGGACTCTTGCTCGCACAAAAACTAGAATGAAACTCGGACTCCACAGCCTCATTTATAGCTCACAGCCCGACGAACTCCGAGCCTTCCTCCGCGACAAACTGGGGATGCCGTGTTACGACACGGGTGGCGGCTGGCTCATGTTCCCCAACGCGGATGCCGACCTCGGCGTTCATCCGGCCGAGGGCATCGCTGGAGGCAGCCACGAGATTTCGTTCAATTGCGAGGATCTCAAGGTAGCCCGAGCCGAGCTTGCCGAGCGTGGGGTGGAGTTTGCTTCCGAAATCGAGGATCATGGCTGGGGCTACGTCATGCGCATCAAATTGCCCGGGGCCGACACAATCATGATTTACCAGCCCAAATACGACCGCCCTTAGGTAACGGAACCACGACATAATGGGTTCGTGGAACGCGATACGATACTCCAGCACCTCGGCGAAAAGAAATCGGGCCCGAGCCCGGTAGTACCCCCCATCGTCCAGACATCGCTGTTTGTCTATCCCGAGCTAGATTCCTTCTGGAACACGATGTTTGAACCCGACACCGAGAAGGATCGGTACATCTATAGTCGGGTCGGGAACCCAACCCTAGACGTAGCCGCCCGCAAGATCGCCGCGCTGGAGCACACCGAAAGCGCGCTCTTGTTTGCCAGCGGCATGGCGGCAATCACGTCAAGCATGCTCTCAGTCTTGTCCCATGGGGGCCACGTGGTGTATGTGGACACGATCTATGGCCCGAGTAAGCACTTCATCGAAGAATGGCTCCCGCGATTCGGCATCTCCTGCACGGCGGTGGACGGGCGCTCGTCTGATGAAGTCATTGGCGCGTGTAAGCCTGAGACCCAACTCATATACTTGGAGAGCCCCAGTAGCATCGTTTTTCGCCTCCAAGATTTGCGAACGATTTGCGATGCCGCGAAGGAGAAGGGGATTGCCACCCTGATTGACAATAGCTATGCCTCGCCCCTGTTCCAACAGCCCGCAGATTTGGGGGTTGACCTAGTGATCCATTCGGCGACAAAGTACATATCGGGGCACAGCGACGTGGTCGCTGGGGTGGTCGCTGGGACCCGCGAGCGGATGACCCGAATCATGGAACAGGAGGGCCAGTGGCTAGGGGCCTTGCTGCCTCCATTCCCAGCATGGCTCTTGCTCCGCGGTTTGCGGACCCTGCCGATTCGGATGAAAGCCGCTCAAGAGACGGGGAATATCGTTGGTGCATTCTTGGCAACCCGCCCCGAAGTTGAGACGGTGCTCCATGTGGGAAGCCCAGATTTCGACCAAAAGGCCCTTCGCGATCAGCAGATGTCCGGAACCAGTTCGCTCTTGAGCTTCCGGCCGAAGGTGCAAGACCTTGATCGCATCAAGGCATTCATCCATGACCTCAAGATCTTCCAGATTGGGGTGAGTTGGGGGGGCTTCGAGAGCCTCGCCTTGCCTATTCCGCTGGTTCCGGGTGACTCGCCCAGCGATTGGGTCATTCGGATCTATTGCGGGCTCGAAGACGTGAAGGACATTTGCGGGGATCTAGCCCAGTCGTTGGAGCGCCATTTGGCATGACGGTCGCCGATCTCCTCGCCGCAATCGAAGTTATTGCCCCGGCCCGTATGGCCTTTGAATGGGATCATATTGGGCTGCAGGTCGGCTCGCCGACCCAAACGATCGCCAGAGGTGTCACGTGCCTGGACCTCACCTTGGACAAAGCGCGAAGCCTCGCTCCGAACACGGCAGTTGTTGTTCACCACCCCTTGATCTGGAATCCGCTCACCTCAATTCGCACCGATCACGACAATGGAGCGATCATCGCGGAGCTTCTGCGGAAAGACGGTGCCCTGATCGCCGCCCATACCAATTGGGACGCCGCAGCCGGTGGCATCAACGACACCTTGGCCGCACGACTGGGGCTCACGGACATCGTGCCCTTTGGAGCTTCAAGCCCAGTCAAGCAATTCAAGCTGGCCGTGTTTGTTCCACCATCTGCCCTGGAAAGCATATTTGAGGCCGCCGCCAAGGCCGGGGCTGGCACCATCGGCGATTACGATCAATGTTCATTTCGATCGGTTGGAGAGGGCACGTTCCGGGGATCGCAAGGAACGAAGCCGGCAATTGGACAAGCCGGTCGCCTTGAGCGGGTTGACGAAGTTCGGCTCGAAATGTTGGTTCCGATGGATCGGCGGCAAAAAGTCGAAGCCGCAGTGCGTAAGGCCCATCCCTACGAAGAGCCGGCGATGGATTGGAGCATTTTGGTGGATGGCCCTGGGCAATCCCTAGGTCGCCTCGGCCATTTGCCCTCCGTCATGCCGCTCTCTGATTTTCGCGAGCTAGTTGACGAGAACTTGGGGACTCGGTCGCAGGTGACGGGAGCCCCAGACCGGCCCATTCGCAAAGTTGCGGTAATCGGTGGTGCCGCCGGCGATGAAGTCAGCGCGGCTCACCGGGCGGGGGCCGATGTATACGTGACGGGTGAGTTCAAACATCACGAACTCATCGCAGCATCCTCGGCTCAACTGGCTACGGTAGAAGCGGGACACTATGCCACCGAGCATCCTGGAATGGAAGCCTTGCGAGACCGGCTTGCTGCGGCTCGGCCCAAGGTTTCATGGTCATGCCTGGCAAGCGAGCCGGGACAAAATGGCTCAAGTTGGTGACCCGTACGGGAATCGAACCCGTGATCTCCTCCGTGAAAGGGAGGCGTCCTAACCGCTAGACCAACGGGCCTGCCAGTCGGCTATTGTA
>JADLGZ010000120.1 GCA_020849075.1 Fimbriimonadaceae bacterium
AGCGCTTGTTGAGCCCAGCTGACACTTCGGTCGACTTCAATACCGACGTCCTGATAATTTCGAACACCCGTGCCGGTTGGGATTAAGCGGCCAATGATGACGTTCTCCTTAAGGCCGACAAGCATATCCTGCTTACCTCTTACCGCGGCTTCCGTCAGGACGCGCGTGGTCTTCTGGAACGAAGCGGCCGAGAGGAACGAATCCGTCGCAAGAGAGGCTTCGGTGATACCAAGAAGAATCCATGTTGCCGTTGCTTCGCGCGGATCGCGCTCCACATCGTCACCCGTTATCGGATCCTTGTACTTGATCTTCTTACCTTCACCGATCATGCGCTTCACCTTTTCGGTCTCGCGCTGGAAGCGGAATCGGTCCACAATCTGTCCCGGTAGGAAAGGCGTATCGCCCGGCTCTTTGACTTTTCGCTTTCTCAGCATTTGTCGAATGATTACTTCGACATGCTTATCGCCGATATCAACGCCCTGGCTCTTGTAAACCCGTTGCAGATTTTCAACAAAGTAATCATATACGGCAGCTGCGCCGGCGAGATCAAGGACTTCGTGCGGATCAAGTGGGCCCTCGGTGAGGGGATCGCCCTTGATGATCTTCATTCCCTTGCTGACGGGGAGCCGACCTAGCGGCGGAACCAAGATCGGATACAGAATCCGAACGGTTTCCACGCCCGCCTTTCTCAAGGCGGCAATCGTTGGCGCATTCAGCTTGGAACTGATCAGCCGTTCCAGTGCAGCGTCATACCGGCCCTTGTCGTTTGTCGGCCACTCTTGCTTGTCGCTAATGTAGGCATCGCGCATTGGTGATCCAAGCTCAATGTCTGCCTCAACAACAACCCAACGGCCGTAGCTGGACTCCTGAACTTCAACGACCGTGCCCGTTACGGGGCATATGATGGCTTTACCTCTCGGTTGCTTCCGGGCTTCGAAGATTTCTTCGACGCGGACGATACCGCTAGATTCACCCGTCCAAGTATAGAAGAAGGTCTTGCGGCTTCGATCCCACAGCTTTTGGCTATCTCGATCTAGCTTCTCAAGTGCCTTCGTGGCTGCCTTGGTAACCTTCGCTGGCTTCTTTGGCTCAGAATCTTCCTTGGCCGTTTCTCGCGACATCAAACCCTTGATGACGCTCTCCTGATTCTCAATCAACTTTGTGGGATCAAAGTCCTTCTGGTCTGTCGAGGTCGCGGCACTAAAGTCCTCCATGAACTGTTTGATGAACTTACCGGTTTTGTACTGGTTGGTACCCGCGATCACCTTTGCGCCGGCCACACCGCCGGTGTGGAACGTACGCATCGTTAGCTGAGTCCCTGGTTCACCAATCGACTGGGCCGCAATGATGCCAACGGCAACACCGATCTCGATCAGTTTCTTGCTCGAAAGGTCCATGCCATAGCAGCTGGCGCATATGCCCTGTTCTAGTTCACATGTCAATGGCGACCGAATCTTGAGTCCAATTTGACCGTGCTCAGTCACCGTGAATCCAAGCTTGGTGTACTTGTCGTACACCTTCTGCTTCTTGTCTTCGTCTTCGATGCCTTCAAGATCATTCCAAAAATCTTTCTCTAGACCACCGAGCCTGACCGCCGCAGCTTCGCTGATGAGTTCACCGTACTCGACAATGACTTCCTTGGTCTTGGCATCCACAATGGTACTGAGCGAAGTGCGACCATAGACACGCTCCTGCATGCTCTCAATGGGCTCACCTTCGTCATAGATACGGTGGACAACCACGCCGTCAGTCGTCTCGCAGTCCTTGCGCTTGATGATCACGTCCTGCGCGACATCGCAAAGGCGACGCGTTAGGTAGCCCGCGTCGGCGGTACGAAGCGCCGTATCGGCCAGACCCTTACGGGCACCGTGTGTGGTCACAAAGTACTCAAGCATCGAAAGACCTCGGTAGAACGAGTTTCGAACGGGCATTTCATAAATCACCTCGTTGAACTGGTTCATCATGAGTCCGCGCATACCGCTAAGTTGCGAGAGTTGCTTCACCGAACCACGGGCACCAGATACGGTGATGATTGACAGCGGATTGAGCTGCTCCATGCCGCTCACGAGCTCCTTTCCAATATCGTCGTAGGTTTGCTGCCACAGCTTTACGAGTTCGACTTGCATTTCGTTAAAGCCAAGCATGCCACGGCGGAACTGGGTATCAACGCGGTTTGACTTGGCGTCAGCTTCGGCGAGAATTTCCTCTCGTCGCTTGGGCGGGTCCATGTCGGTAAGCGCGATGCTCAAGCCGTACTTGGTGGCCCATGTGAAGCCAAGGTCCTTCATGTCATCCAACAACTTGATCGTTCCTTCCTTACCAACGAGCTTATGGCAAGCGACGATCGTATCGGCAATGTTCTTCTTTCCAAGTTCGAGGTTCAGGAACTGATCGCTGAACTTCATCGGGAACGGAAGGATCTCGTTGAAGATCAACTGCCCTGGAGTGGCAATGAAAATCTTGGTTTCATATTCCATCTCGAAGGGCGCAAGTTCTCGCGTTTCATTGCCGTCCTCGTCCTTGGTCGTCTCATAAAAGAACTCCTGCCCAGTCGCTGGATCACGATAGGCGACCTCTTCGCTGGCCCGGAAGATCGGGCGCGTTAGACGTACCTGAACCGGGTCATTGATGATGAACCCTCGTTCCTTCTCATTCACAGTGTCGAAGACATAGAGAACTTCTTCGATGCTGTTGAAGACTCGCGGCGAAGGATTCTTCTTTGGATCCTTCTTGAAGGCATCAAGCTGAGCCTGTAGCCGAGCTCGGCCCTCCTTGTGCTCGAACGTTAGCGCGTAGCACCCCAGAACGATGTCTTGGATCGGTGAAACGGTCGGCTTTCCGTCGGCCGGGCTGAACAAGTTCTGCGTCGAGAGCATGAGCACTCGAGCTTCTGCCTGCGCTTCTACGCTCAAGGGAACGTGGACGGCCATTTGGTCGCCGTCAAAGTCCGCATTGTAAGCGTGGCAGACGAGAGGGTGAACTTGAATCGCCTTGCCCTCGACGAGGATCGGCTCGAACGCCTGAATACCAAGTCGGTGCAGGGTTGGCGCGCGGTTGAGGAGCACTGGATGCTCGGCAATGACCTCTTCGAGACCATCCCAAACCGCTGGGTGCATGCGCTCGATCATACGCTTCGCCGTCTTAATGTTCTGCGTGATCTTCTTCTCGACCAGCGTCTTCATGACGAAGGGCTTGAACAGTTCCAGAGCCATTTCCTTCGGCAGACCGCATTGATGAAGCTTGAGGTGGGGCCCGACGACGATCACGGATCGGCCGGAGTAGTCCACGCGCTTTCCAAGGAGGTTCTTTCGGAATCGCCCTTCCTTACCCTTGAGCATGTCGCTGAGGGACTTGAGTGGACGAGCGTTCGATCCCACCACGGGTCGGCTTCGTCGACCATTGTCGATCAAGGCGTCAACTGCTTCTTGCAACAGCCGCTTTTCATGATTAATGATCGACTCAGGCGCCTGAATTTCCATAATTCGCTTCAGGCGATTGTTGCGGTTGATGATTCGTCGGTAAAGATCGTTGAGATCTGAAGTCGCAAACCGGCCGCCATCAAGTTGGACCATCGGGCGCAATTCGGGTGAGATGACCGGAACGACTTCAAGAATCATCCACTCGGGTTTCGCCTTGGAACTGATCAGCGCTTCAACAAGTTCAAGTCGCTTGATCGCCCTGGCTCGCTTAGCGGTAGTCGTGGTCACGATTTCGTGGCGAAGATCCTTAGCCAGTTGATCAAGGTCAACGCGTCGCAACAATTCCTTAGCTGCGTCCGCCCCGATATTGGCGCGCACTAGCGAGCTCAAATCGGAACGCAGTTGCCGATCCACGGCATCCAACATCTTGCTGATGGCGCGCCATTTGTCTTCTTCAATGAGGTCGTTCCTTTGGAGCTTGGACAAAGCATCAACGGCAATGTCAAGGTCCTTTAGGCGATCATCAGCGTCGCGATATTCAGCTCGAATGCGATCAAAGGCTGACTTCATGCGCTCCTTCACGAATTGCTCGTCAAGGTACTCCTCAGGGTTATTGCGCATTTCGGTTGTCAAGCGAGTAACGCTTTCGAACTCTAGTTCGCGCATTTGCTTCATTATGTTGAGCTTCTCGGTCTCAACGGCATCACGAATCTGCGGGAGCTTCTCTGCCAACTGCTCAGCATCAATGTCAATGATAATGAAGCTGGCGAAGTAGATAACCTTTTCTAAGTTCCGCGGGCTCAGATCGAGCAGTAAAGCGATCGGAGAAGGGACACCCTTTAGATACCAAATATGGCAAACGGGAGCGGCAAGTTCAACAATACCCATGCGTTCGCGGCGAACTTTGCTCCTGGTGACTTCCACACCACATCGCTCGCAAATGATGCCCTTGTACTTGATCTTCTTGTAACGACCGCAAGAGCATTCCCAGTCCTTGGATGGGCCGAAAATTCTCTCGCAGAAAAGGCCGTCGCGCTCCGGCTTGAACGTACGGTAATTGATAGTTTCCGGCTTCTTCACTTCATAGAAAATGAAAGCCCCGGAATTGTCTTTCCGCTTGGACCACTCCCGGATTTCGTCCGGGCCTGCGATACCGATTCTAATTTTGTCGAAAAGTCTGACGTCTGCCATAAAATTGGGTACACGACCACGCAATCCCTCAAAGG
>JADLGZ010000121.1 GCA_020849075.1 Fimbriimonadaceae bacterium
AACTACATTGCCGGGCAAGCCCGGTGCCGCAATGGTCTTCACCCCATCCAGCGGCGAAGAGAGAAGGGCCATGAGTAACAAAGCTTGCATAGTCTAGGTGTACCCCATGGCTAACGGAGCGCTCTTAATGGCACAACCTTGCAAGAAGGGCGAGCTTCTTCGAATCCGCGAAGCGCGGGAGCAAGCTATGAAGTGCTCTCTGCTCTAGGCGCCGCCAAGGAAATGGCGGCGCGATGGGGCCCGCTTCCGCTACTTGGATATGGTTTGCCGCTTCAAGCTCCATGCCCGTGTAGGTGATATGGAGGTACGCCATCAGGTAACGAACCATCGGAATTTCACGATGTCGAAGTACCTCGTCACAGAGGCGCGTTGCGTCCTCGATCAAGTGGCAGCCAATCAGTAGGCACAAAACTTCAATGACCGCATCTGGGTCGCGAGCAAGCGGCGCCATGAGTGGGGAAGGATTCTTGGAGTGCTCGGACTGGCTGAGGAAGCTCTCGACCCGCAGCGCGGGGTCAAGTGGGCTGAGAAAGTGGGCATTGAGAAGTTCGGGGCGCTCCTCGGCGACGCCTAGGTGCCGCTGAACAACCGCTTTCAGCCACCAAGCCATTGGATCATCACCGTTGTAGAGGAGGGAGGTTTCGAGATGATGATCAGCCATTGTATAGTCGTTGGCTTGTAGCGCATCGAGCGCGTACTGCCAATGAGCGAAGTGCCGGGTGCCTGCGTGTTGTTCGTATTGCTTCGGGATGGGTATCGGCCATTGAACGAGGACTTCACCGTCGCTCATGAGGGCAAGGCCAGCGACCTCTCCGGGAATGGAATCAAGATTGACGGAGTCTGGCTTATTGATCCTGAGCACAACAGGAGCTTCGAGGGTTCCATTCTCGGTCTTGACGACGAGCTTAGAATTGGGGGCTTCGACGAAGCACTGCAGGTGGGCCGTGCGACCTTGGAGGCCGATCGCTCCGAAAGGACTCGTTGCCACTGGAGGAAAGCCAAGGGGATGTACGGCTAGCTTGGTCGTGAAAACCTCGTGAGGAGCCAGAAGGATCGCCGAGCTTCTCGGTGCAGTAAGTCCGACCTGACCGTCCCAGCGCCAACCCACTTCAACCGTCGTTGTCTCATCGCCACGATTTTGCAGGGTAAGAGTGAGATTGAGACCTGTCGAATCGGGCAACACTTCAGCCCGCAGACCCCAACTTAGGCAACGCCCATGAACTAGCTCGGCCATAACCAGTTCGGTGCCATCTTCGTCGGCGGTCGTGAAATCAACGGCGGCCATCGCCCCAGCTCTCGTGCCATCCAGGAGCAACTCGAACCCGCCCATGGTAGCTACGCCACGAAGTGGGTCGGCAACTAGGGTGAGACCCTTTGTCAGGGCTTCAGTACCATCCACAAGGTTGCGTAGGCTGATCACTCGCCCCCCCAAATCCACGCAGAAGACGGCCTCAACGAAGGAATTGCGTAGGGTGATGGTGCGTAGCGAGACTTGCCGGATCTGGCCCGAACGTCTTAGCATCGGGAACGGATAGCCAGGGCCGATCGTCTCTGGTACGGAAGGGTCAGGCAAGATGGGTTCGAGTGTCTCCAACTCGAGATCAAGCGTATCGGAGATTATTTCGCAACCCATCAGCGCGGCAGAGGGTACCCGCCCGGTAAGCTAGACAAGAGTAAACGCATGGCAGGAAAGATTTTCATGGGAGTTTTCAAATGGCTCTTGGTTCCGGTGGCCTTGGCCTTTATTGGCTATGCATTCATTGGACCCCATATTGGTCGAAATCCACCCTCAAGCCTGAAGAAACTTGCAAGCAATACGGTGTCTCAACCCGAGCCAACCTCTGCCACAACGGCCAACACCGAACCTGAAGGTAGCGGAAAGGACTGGCCAGCCCCGAAAGTTGAGGTTGAATTGCGTCGCCTCAATGGTAATCGTGTCAAAGACCGCACCATTCATAAACCGGAGACATCTAACGCGACCTCCGAACCCAAGGTAACCGAGAACAACGCACCCGAGGAGGTTCCCAATGCAGAAGGGGATGGCGAGCAACCCTCACCCGAGGAACCCCCGACCAATGACTTACCCGAGGGCCCGGGCCCGTAGGTGTCATGGTCCCATACATTTCCAATTCTTTAAGCCAAGAATGAACTTGGAACTGCGTTCCACTAGATCATTTACAATGCCGTGACGCCCACACCTCCCCAAACCATAGGGAAGTATCAGATCATTCGGGAAATTGCCCGTTCCAACGATATTGTTTACGAGGCGTATGATCCTGCGATGAATCGCCGGGTTGCGATCAAGGAACTCAATATCCCCGGTGGCTCCAGCGACCCACAAAGGCAGGAGCGAATCCGGCGGTTCGAGCGGGAGGTAAAAGCTGCCGGCTCCCTTGCCCACCATGGCATCGTGACCATTTATGAGGTTGAAGAGGATGCCGGGCGCCATTACATGGCCATGGAGTACCTCGACGGGAAAACCCTCCGTAACGAGATTGATACGACGGGTCTCCTGCCTACCCAGAGGGCTCTAGAGATCACGCTTGCCGTTCTGGAAGCCCTCGCCTTCGCCCACGAGCATGGGGTCATCCATCGGGATATTAAACCGGAGAATATCCAACTCCTCAGCTCCGGGCGGGTTAAGCTGACGGACTTTGGTATTGCGCGTCTGACTTTCGAGCCAAACATCACGATTGACGGTCAAGTGTTTGGCACGCCAAGCTACATGTCCCCTGAGCAGGTGGTGGGCAAGGAGATTGACGCACGAAGTGATTTGTTTAGCGTCGGATCCGTTCTTTTTGAGATGCTGGGCGGGCAGAAGGCCTTTCCCGGCGATAGCGTGGTCAGCATTAGCTATGCAATCATGAACTCAGAACCGGTAATGCCTGCCTCAGCATCGAGTACCGTTCAGGAGTTCCTACGCCATCTCCTCAATAAGTCCGTGAGCCAGCGTTACTCAAACGCTAATGCTGCCGCTGACGCGGTGCGTGCAGCCCTCCTTGAGTTGAAGTCAGGGGCAGTTATGGCACCACCTCCAGTGGTGGCAGCGGCGCCTGCGCTCCCAGCTCAAGCCTATAGCTACGGCTATAATCCACCTCCCCAGGCTCCAATGCAATTGCCGCCCGGCCCAATTTTCATTCCCCCCCATCGCATGCCACCAATGCTGAAGCCCGAGACCAAGCTGGCAATTGCAAGGGTTTGCGGCATTGCCATTACTTTAGGGCTCATCCTTGGCATTATCGTCGTCGGTGTACAATCCATGCTACAAGTTGCAAACCGAGCCGCTTACGGTCAGGTTCGGAGTGCGGCTCCCCCGCCACGAGAAGCAGTCCAAGGTGACGCAGTTAAGTGGTCGGCCAACGCTGAGCAGCACGCGATGATGGGGAACTTGGCCGAAGCGATCCGCAGCGTCGAGGCAGCCATCAAGATTGACCCGGGACAGGTGGGCTATTTTGTCCAGCTGGGTGAGTACCAGCGGCGGCTTGCGGAATTGTCCGTTGGCGCGGAGAACCAAGCGAACCTGTGGATCAACTCTGCCGAGAGCTATGCCCAAGCCGTCCAAATGGTAATGGACGACCCGGCAAGACAGGACCGCTATCGTGAGCAAGCGGCGTCGGCCCGTTATAATGCCGCCGTTCTTCTCCTACGGCTTCGTGATCGCACCGGAGCCCGTACGCAATTGACGCATGCCCTTGCCTTAGCCCCCGAGGGTTCTCAAGTGCGCCGCCTAGCCGAAGAGTTGCTAAATTCGCTAAGCTAGTAACATGCGAATCGCGATTTATCCCGGTTCATTTGACCCGCCGACCTACGGGCATCTTGACGTTGTCGAACGCGCAACGACTCTTTTTGATAAGGTTATCGTTGCTGTTGGGGAAAACTCATCAAAGTCGGGTTTCTTATCCGTAGGTGAGCGGCTCAAGGCGCTGTCTGCCTGCACAACCCACCTCACCACTGTCGAAATTGCCAGCTTCGACGGCCTCTTGGTGGAGTATTGCCGGAGGCGGGAGGCAAAGTTTATCATCCGTGGCCTTCGAGCCGTGACCGATTTTGATACCGAGTTTCAAATGTCCATTACGAACCGGCAACTCGCCCCCGACATTGACACGGTCCTACTTATGACCAAGTGGGAGTTTGGGTTCATTTCGAGCACCCTCGTGCGAGAAGTGGCTCGGCTAGGCGGTGACCTTCGTACCTTCGTCCCTGCCCCCGTTCTGCCGATAATTGAGCGAGCCCTACAAGGGTGAGGGGCATATTCCTCAGAAAACTCGACAAATGGATGCCTAGGGGTGCCAGAATGAGGGGTATTACCGTCCCTACGGTAGAGGTGGACTGACGTTGGACATTTTGCGAATGCTTGAGGACTTGGAAGAACTGGCCGTGGATCGGCCCCGCCAGATTGGCCCCATCACTTGGGGAGTGAACAAAGACG
>JADLGZ010000122.1 GCA_020849075.1 Fimbriimonadaceae bacterium
CTTGGTGATACGCCAATCGGATGGCCCGCGAGTTCAATCCCATCGTCCACGGAAATGGCATTGAAGTCAATCTGGGCTCCGAACTTTTCGGCGGCCCCATAGTAGGTCTCCTCCGTTAAGTTCTTTGCCTTGTTGAGGTCTTGGTACTCCTTAGTGAAGCCCTCAATGGCTTGCTGAGCAGTGAGTGCCGAAAATGATGCGAGTAGCGTGACGCTGGTTATATACGATAGAACGCCCATAACTCAACTATAGACGAATCAACCCCTCGAAGTTCCACTTCTCATAGAAGTTATTGAAAACATCGGCGTCGATCACTGACCCGACCGACTTACCGACCTCACCGACTGCCATAATAGGTCATGGACTTCCGCGAAGGGCTCAGTTTCGACGACGTACTCCTCATCCCCAAACAAACCTCCGTCCTCCCCAGCGAAGTCGACACCAGCACTGAGTTCCTCAAGGGAATCCGCCTCACCAGCCCCATCTGCAGCGCGCCGATGGACACTGTCACCGAATCCAGGCTAGCCGTTGCGATCGCGAGAGAAGGAGGCGTCGGCGTCATTCATCGAAACATGACGATCGAGCGGCAGGCCGAAGAAGTCGACCGCGTCAAGCGCTCAGAGCACGGCGTTATCACGAATCCGATAAAGCTCGGCCCTGATAACAGCATCAGTGAGGCCATTGCGCTCATGGACCGCTATCACATCAGCGGCGTCCCGATTGTCGATCAAGAGAACAAACTCGTCGGCATTCTTACCAACCGCGATATTAGATTCGAAACCAACTTCGAGCGACCGATCAAGGAGCGCATGACGGCTGGCAATCTCGTCACCACCGTCGTCGGCACTAGCCTCGAAGAAGCTCAGGCCATCCTCGCCGACCACCGCATCGAAAAGCTCCCCGTGGTCGATGCAGGAGGCCATCTTATGGGTCTCATCACGATCAAAGACATCATGAAGGTGAAGCGCCACCCGAATGCGACCAAGGACGACAAGGGCCGGCTCATCGTCGGTGCAGCGATTGGTGCTCTTCGCGATCCTTATGAAAGAGCCAAGGCCCTTCAAGATGCGGGCGTGGATTTCATCATGATCGACGCCGCCCATGGTCATTCCGATGGCGTCATGAACTGCCTCAAGATGCTCAAGTCCAAGCTGCCCGACCTCAAAGTCGTGGCGGGCAGTGTCGCCACCAAGCAAGGCGCGGCGGACCTTATCAAGTTAGGCGCGGACGCCTTGCGCGTGGGCATCGGCGCGGGCAGCATTTGTACCACGCGCGTGGTGGCGGGCATCGGCGTTCCCCAATTTAGCGCTGTCATGGAGTGCGCGGAAGAGGCCGCCAAGCACGGCATTCCCACCATCGCCGATGGCGGCATCCGCAGTAGCGGCGACGTCGTCAAGAGCCTAGCCGCGGGCGGCAGTAGCGTCATGATGGGCAATATGTTTGCCGGCTGCGACGAATCCCCCGGCGAGACCGAAATCTATCGCAACCGCGCCTACAAGGTGTATCGCGGCATGGGCAGCATCGGCGCGATGAAAGAGGGAAGTAGCGACCGCTATTTTCAGATCAAAGACAACCCGGCCGCGCTGGTGCCCGAGGGCGTCGAGGGCCGCGTGCCGTATAAAGGCATGGTCGCCGACACCATGGCGCAAATCATGGGCGGCCTGCGTAGCGGCATGGGCTACTGCGGCGCAGGTTCACTCGAGTCTCTAAGAAAGAACGCCGAATTCGTCAAGATCACCAACGCCGGCCTCCTAGAGTCGCATCCGCACGACGTAACGATTACGAAGGAACCACCGAACTACTCCTCTCCTTGGGGCGCTAAGGGCGAGTAGAAGAAGTAGAGTTGGCACGCCCCCTAGCAATGCTCCCCCGGGGTTTGGGTGCTCGAAAATGCCAAAACTACCGGCGTACAGCAGGGTGAAGTGGGATAGTTCATGTTTGGCTCAAGTCAGATGCGTGAATTTTTTGTGCGAAGTCGCTTAAAAAGGCAACAATGTTCAGAAACCTGAAGTATTGTATTGCTATCGGCCGGGAGCATTACCGGTTTGGATTTAGGAGAAATGATGAAACTGCGATTCTGGAGTTTAACCGCCGCCATGTGCATGACTGCCTTTTCAATGGCGCATGTCGAGATATTTTCGGGTGTCTTTTCGGGCCTCAGTGAAGTTCCGCCAAATGCTTCGCCCGCCACAGGCCTCTCAACCGTTACAGTTGACCTCGACCTGATCACTATGAGGGTTCAGTCTTCTTTCAGCGGCTTGATCGGTACCACGACTGCATCACACTTGCATGTGGGCGGTGGCCCGGGCACGAATGGAGGCGTCGCTTCTCAAACGCCTTCGTTTGTGGGCTTCCCAATCGGCGTCACGTCGGGTACTTACGATCACACTTTTGATATGGCGCAGGCTTCGAGTTACAATCCTTCGTATATCACCGGCAATGGCGGCACCGTAACTAGTGCTTTTAACGCGCTGTTAACCGCATTGCGGCAAGGGCGTGCTTATCACAACGTTCACACCAGTGCGTTCCCGGGCGGCGAGATTCGAGCGGATCTTCAGGCCGTGCCGGAGCCAGCATCGATGGGCGTAATGGGACTGGCCTTACTTGGATTTGTCTCTCGGCGCAGGAAGAAGATCTAAGCTACCCAGTCCTCTCGTAAGAGGGCAAACAGATGCTCGTCGCGGTATTGGCCATCACGCCAATACCGTTTTGGCCATACGCCGACCTCACGGTAACCCGCTTTGAGCAGCATGTTTCGACTCCGCAAGTTGCCTTCTAGATGGCTCGTTCGCAGGAGTTGCAGGCCCAACTGTTCGAAGCAATAGCGGGTCCGGGTACGGACGACATCCACACCATAACCTTTCCCCCAATAGGACTTATCTCCGATGAAGATGCCTGTCTGAGCTGTGCGATGCACGTGGTCTATGTCGTGAATTCCCGTTCCGCCAATGTGTACACCGTCAAGGGTTTCGATCGCAAAGGTCACAAAAGTTGGGTCGTTACCGACACTCTTCAAGTACTCGAGTTCATTCAGCCGGGTCAGCGGGCGATGGCCCACCAGCAATCCGGAAGTAACTTCTGGATCGTTCAGCCACAAAAAGTAGTTTTCAAGATGTCGATCGACATCGGCAGGAACCAGCCTAATTTTTTCACCCTGCCAGCCAAAAGCCATAGTGGGTTTTGGACGCTGACGTGGCTCGCAGGGTTACAGAGTCCTATTTGTCGGCGGCCGCGACCGTCATCCGATCGCGAATCGCGGCTTGAGCAGCCGCCAATCGAGCGATCGGAACCCGGAACGGTGAGCACGAAACATAGTCGAGACCAATCTGGTGGCAGAAGATCACGGATTCAGGATCGCCGCCGTGCTCTCCGCAGATGCCGCATTTGAGACCCTCGCGCGAGGCGCGGCCTTCTTCAACCGCTAGCTTCATCAGGCGCCCCACTCCGGCTTGATCAATACTTTCAAATGGATTGGTTGGTAAGATCTTCTGGTCCACGTACTGGGTGAGGAACTTACCCTCTGCATCATCACGACTAAACCCGAAGGTCATTTGGGTGAGGTCATTAGTACCGAAGCTGAAGAACTGTGCATATTCCGCGATTTCACCGGCTGTCAGAGCCGCTCGTGGAATCTCGATCATAGTGCCGAACTGATAGGAGACCGCAGCTCCTTGCTCAGCCATGACCTTCTTCGCCGTGTCTTCGAGCAAGCTCTGGACGACCTTAAGCTCATTCACGGTTGAGATCAATGGAATCATGATCTCTGGATACACGGAAAGGCCCTCCTTGGTCAGTTTTGCGGCCGCTTGAAGAATGGCACGAGTTTGCATGACCACAATTCCCGGCATGATTATGCTGAGGCGAACACCACGGAGGCCCATCATTGGGTTTGATTCCTTCATGCTCTCCACTTCGGCTAGGAGCTTCAACTTCTCGTTCAGCTTGGCAAGGACATGAGGGTTTGTACTGGATTTGACTTGAAGTTCGGTGGTCTCGCGAATCAGTTCCTCGTGCGAGGGCAAGAACTCATGCAGGGGCGGATCAATCAATCGAATCGTGACAGGCTTACCGCCCATGGCGCGGAAAATGCCCTCAAAATCGTTCTGTTGAAACTCCAGTAGGGATGCGAGGCATTTGTCCCGAATCCCCTGATCTTTGGTAAGAATCATTTCCTGGACCAATGGAAGGCGCTCTTTGTCAAAGAACATATGCTCGGTGCGGCAAAGGCCGATGCCCTCGGCGCCAAATTCGAGAGCTTGCTGTGCGTCCTGCGGGTTGTCGGCATTGGTGCGAACTTTCAGCCGCCGGGCCTCATCAGCCCATGACATGAGATCGCCAAACGCCCCGGAAACTTCGGGTGCGATCAGGTCTAACTTACCAAGATAGATGTTTCCGGTGGAGCCATCAAGGGTGATGATGTCGCCTTCCTTTACGGTGTGCCCATCTACGTGGAATTGGCGGTTGGTAACGTTGACTTCCAATGCTTCTGCACCAGCAACACAGGGGATTCCAAATCCGCGCGCAACGACAGCAGCGTGGCTTGTCTTTCCACCTCGAGCTGTCAATACACCCTGCGATGCCAGCATGCCGTGGACATCGTCGGGGTTAGTCTCGTCTCGAACAAGAATCACTTGACCGCCATTCCCGCCCTTTCCTTTGTCGGCGGCGGTATCGGCATCAAAAACAACCTTTCCTACCGCGGCACCGGGTGAAGCAGCTAGGCCCTTGGCTAGGAGGATAGCGGAGGGAATTGAATCTGGATTGATCCGCGGGTGAAGCAACTGGTCGAGATGGGAACCGGTTACTCGATTGATTGCTTCGTCCTTGGAAATCAGACCTTCGGCAACCATTTCAACCGCGATACGAACAGCCGCCGGACCAGTGCGCTTGCCTGACCGGCACTGCAACATATACAGCTTGCCGTGCTCGATCGTGAACTCCAAGTCCTGCATGTCCTTGTAGTGACTTTCAAGCTTGTTGCAAACGCTCACGAACTCGTTGTAGATCGTCTCATTCTGCTTCTGAAGGGTGCTAATCGGAACCGGCGTTCGCACTCCAGCCACCACATCTTCGCCTTGAGCATTCATCAGGTACTCGCCAAAGAGCGACTTCTCGCCGGTGCTTGGATCGCGCGTAAAGGCAACACCGGTGCCGCAATCATCGCCCGCATTGCCAAACACCATCGCTTGGATATTGACGGCCGTGCCGATCTCATCAGGAATCTTCTCGGTTCGGCGATAGAAGATGGCACGGTCGTTGTTCCAACTCCTAAACACAGCCTCAACGGCCAGTTGTAGTTGCTCCCATGGATCGGTGGGGAAGTCGCGACCGACTTCGGCCTTAACATGGGCTAGGAACTGCGCCGAGATTTCCTTTAGATGTTCGGCGGTCAGGTCAAGGTCGCTCGTTGCTCCGACTTTATACTTGAATACTTGGAAGATCTCGTTATCAAAGTCGTGCTTGGGGATCCCAAAGGCGACATCGCTGAACATCATGATGAACCGACGGTAAGAGTCGTACACGAACCGTTCGTCGCCGGTCTCCTTTACCATCGCCTCAAGGGTCTGTGGGTTGAGGCCCAGGTTCAAGACTGTATCCATCATTCCCGGCATGCTGAACTTGGCCCCGGAGCGAACGGAAAACAATAAGGGTTTCTCGCTACCGCCCAGCCTTCGACCGGTGATCTGCTCAACTTCGGTTACCGCGGACTTCATGTCATCGAGCAATCCGAGGGGTAGGGCTTTGCCGGCTTGGTAGTATTCGCCACAAACGGCTGTAGTAATGGTGAATCCGGGAGGAACGGGCAGACCAATGTTGGTCATTTCGGCGAGGTTGGCTCCCTTTCCACCGAGAAGGTCCCGCATGGTCGCATTGCCCTCGCGGAACAGAAAAACGCGCTTTTGGCTCATAGATGTCTCAAGTCCGCACATGCAGAAGCGACGACATTGGCGCGGTGGCAGACACCCTAGATTACCTCAGGGTGGTGGGAGCCAGAAACAAATGAATGGTAAAACCGGAGCGTGTTCCAAAACCGCTTTGGGTGGTACGCCCGTATATCGGCTTACTGGTTTGCCACGAGTTTCAAGTGGTTTTTGGCATTGCTCCTCCTCCCCGCAAAGGTCAATTCGATCATGCCGCAAGGGGAGCAGAACAGAACATGGGGGATGATCCTTGCGATCGGTGCGGTCGAAGCTACCGTCGGCCCTGCCCTCATGGGTTGGCTCAGTGACCGAATGCCCACACGTTGGGGGCGCCGGAAGCCATGGATCGTGCTCGGTGCCTTGATGACCTGCATCGCTTGCATTGTCTTGGGATTTGCGCAATCGGTACCCGTGCTGATTGCTGGATACTTTATCCTTCAGGTCAGCGATGATGTGGCGACCGGACCATACTCAGCCCTTATTCCAGAATTGGTTCCCTCGGAGAACCGTGGGCGAGCAAGCGGAGTTCTTGGCATGTTGAACTACAGTGCGCAAGTCATCGCTGCCGCGTTAGCGATGGGCGGCACGTTGCTCAAGTTGGACCACTCAATCCTCTTTGGCATCATTGCCGCTCTGCATGTAATCTGTATGAGCCTAGTCTTGGGGGCTATTCCCACAAGAGACTCGCAAGAGAGAACCTCCCTGAGATCCCTGACGCTGGAATCCCTCTATTCTCCACTTCGAAACAGAACCTTCCGCCTCGTTTGGTTGATGAGATTTTTGGTTGCGTTTGGTTTCTACATCATTACCGCTTTTGGCCAGAATTTCTTGAAGGACGTCGTTCGCGTCTACCCACCCTTACCTGCGAGTTGGAATGCGGACCCGAAGGGGGGAGCATTACTGGCCGCTGTAGTGGTGATTGTCCTACTGTCCTTCACTGGGATCATTGGAGCTGTTATCGGGGGACGACTGGCCGATCAGCTCGGGCGCACTCGGGTGATTCAGACAGCCGGATGGATCATGTTTGCCTCGATCTTGCCCTTTGCCTTTACTCAAACGTTCTTGCCGATCCTTGGGCTTGCCCTAGTCTTTGGTATTGGGTATGGCGCGTTCACCAGCGCTGATTGGGCTCTAGTTGCGGATGTGCTGCCCAACCAGGAAGATATTGCCAAAGATATGGGCATCTGGCAAAGTTCAATTGCCCTGCCTCAAGTGTTTAATGGGATCGTGGGCGCCCAGATTGATGGGATCAATCGGCATTCCGCTGGCCTTGGATATACCGTGGCCTTTATGCTCGCGGCAGTCTTGTTTCTCGCGGGATCGTGGCTGGTGGGCTTAGTTCAGACCCGCTAGGGAACACGATTTGGTAAGATTACGCCCATCCCACACGAGACATCGCTAATCGCAACGATTGCCGCGGGGTTGGGCCTAGCATTTATCCTTGGCTTGCTGGCAGCTCGGCTCAAGTTACCACTCCTTCTCGGCTACTTGATTGCCGGCATGGCAATTGGCCCATTCTCGCCTGGATTCGTAGCAGATGTTGATCTCGCGACCCAACTCTCCGAGATCGGAGTTAGCTTGCTGATGTTCGGTGTTGGCTTGCACTTCTCAATCAAGGATCTGTTATCAGTGCGCAAGATTGCCCTTCCGGGGGCCATCGTGCAAATTTTGGTGGCAACTGCGATGGGAGCGATTGCGGCGCAGTTCTTTGGATGGGGTTGGGGGGCGGGAATCGTCTTCGGACTATGCCTGTCAGTCGCCAGTACTGTCGTCCTCTTGCGTGCTCTTGGAGAAGCTGGAATCACGGATACTACGAATGGCAAGATTGCCATTGGTTGGCTTGTAGTCGAGGACTTGGTAACGGTGGTGGCCCTAGTTGTCCTTCCAGCACTGGCCCTCGCTCCCGGCGGTGGGGGTCATGATGGGGACACTGGTGGGGTAGCCACGACCCTTCTATTGACTGTCGCGAAGGTCGGCGCATTCGTTGCTGCAATGCTCGTCATTGGGAAGGCCGTTATTCCTCGACTTCTGGGGCGGGTCGCGAGGACGGGCTCTCGTGAACTATTTACGCTTGGAGTGCTGGCCGTAGCCCTTGGTGTTGCCTTCGGCGCAGCGGGCCTCTTCGGTGTTTCACCTGCTTTAGGGGCATTCTTTGCTGGCGTTGTTATTAGTGAGTCAGACCTATCCTATCAGGCGAACGCGGAAACTCTGTCTCTTCAAGAGGCTTTCACCGTGTTGTTCTTCGTGTCCGTGGGCATGAAATTTGATCCGCAAGTGATGGTGGAGCACCCGTTGCATGTCCTTGTTGCTCTCGCCATTGTCATGGTTGGAAAGAGCTTGGCGGCGCTCTTTATCACCTTGCTGTTCCGTTATCCTCTGCTGACGGGCTTGACGATTGCGGCGAGCCTTGCTCAGATCGGCGAGTTCTCGTTTATCTTGATCAACTTGGGTATCCATCTGAATCTTGTGCCCAAAGTTGCCCTTAGTATCGTGCTTGCCGCCGCGATTCTGAGTATTGCTCTTAATCCTTTGATCTTCCATACGATAAACCCGATTAACCAGTGGCTCGCAAATCACCCATCAATCCTGAAATGGTTTGAGCGCCCAGGCTGTAGCGATGATCAGTTTGAGGCCGATGATCCGGTAGCGATCTCCAACCACGTGGTGATGATTGGATACGGGCGCGTGGGTAAGACGGTTGGAAGCGCACTTTCGGCAAACGGCATCCCATTCGTTGTGGTGGACCTTGACCGAGTTACTACTGACCAGATAAAGCAAGAGGGGATCTCTTATGTTTTTGGGGATGCATCCCGGAAGGGGATCCTAGCTCATGCCGGGCTGCACAATGCAAAGCTTGTTATCGTAGCCACTCCAGCAAAATCTTCTGTTAGGGAAATTGTTAGATCAGCCCGTGCCATTAACCCTGCAATATCCATTTGTGTAAGGTCGCACGAAATTGAAGACGCCGAGAACCTAGCCGACTTGGGAGTTCAACGCATTGTTCTTGGGGAATTCGAACTGGCTCTAGAAATGTCAAAGGTGGCCCTTGACCGTTACGGTGTTGAGCAAGAGGCGAGACGAAGCACAATAGCGGCTCTTCGAAGTAGCGGTCTGGTCAATAAGGCGGTCGCTCGAAAGTAAGCTCCAGTACAATAGGAGCGATGAAGCTCTTTGTAGATACTGGTGATGTTGAAGAGGTGAGGAAGGCGGCTGAATGGGGCGTCTTGGATGGAGTAACGACAAATCCGACCCTTATTGCTAAGAGCGGGAAGGGCTTCAAAGAAACGGTCCTGAAAATCTGCGAACTGGTGCCCAATGGAGCGATCAGCGCCGAAGTCATTGCCACTGATTACGAAACGATGCTGAAAGAAGCACTTGAGGTATCGGGTTGGCACCCTCAAGTCGTAGTCAAGGTGCCACTGATCGAACCTGGCGTTCGGCTCGTTCGCACATTGAGCGAGCGCGGGATTCGCACCAACGTAACTTTGGTGTTCTCGGTGTCGCAAGCGCTGTTAGCCGCCAAGGCAGGGGCAACCTACATCTCGAACTTTGTTGGCCGCGTTGATGACTTGAGTGATGACGGCATGGTTGCAGTCGCTGACTCCGTGGCGATGGTCGAGAATTATGGATTCGAGAGCGAAATTTTGGTTGCTTCGGTCCGCCATCCCCTGCATGTAGTTCAAGCCGTGAATGCGGGTGCTCATGTGGCGACGATGCCATTTAAGATCATGGAGATGATGTTCAAGCATCCACTCACAGATATCGGTCTAACCAGGTTCTTGGACGACTGGAAGAAGGCTGGGCTGAGTATCGGCTAAGCCGTTCTTACTTCATCCATACATCCTTCGTTTTGCCAACATTTTCGGCAAACGTTTCAGACCGGAGTTTAAGGATGCTGTTGGTCACCCCCCGGTTCTCTACGGCTAGGGCAGCCCTGAGCTGGCCGCTCTCTGTAATGTAGAAGAAGGTCGGCTGTACTAGAGCGTTCTGCTTCAGAAGCTGGAATGTCATTTCGTTCCCGGCCTTTGGACCTTCGCCGAGATTGGCCGTTAGCCAAATGTAGTTTCCGCTAGGGCTAATCTCATAGCCTACGGGAATGTTGAGGTCATTGCGGTTGAAGCTTACGGCGTACTTCTCCTTACCTTCATCTTTCACAATGTCCTTGACTTCGTAACCTAACTGCACGAGCATCTCACGAAGTTGCTTGCGATCTAGCGTCTGCGATTGCATAGAGGCAAAGCCCGCCAACATTAGGGTCGCGACGAGGAAAGTAGAAGCGGTAGCGATCTTGGTTGTCATGGATTCCTTGAGTATTCCTTGTAATCCAGACGAGTGAACCAAAATGAAGGTACCTACAGATTGGTGGTCTAGCGACTGAGGATACGAGGAATAGGGAGCGGAAATCCTGCTATGCTCCGTCATGCGGTCATTTCTTGTTCTGGCACTCACACTTAGCACGGCGCTTGCATTTGGTGTCGTTGATGATGAGCCTGGCCACTCAAAGCACGGATCCGCCTTTGATTCCGGAATGCGCACAAAGCCTTGGGAGATGAAGGGGATCGGAAGCGCCCCATTTCCCATCACCTCAAAGAACCGTGAAGTCCAAAAGTGGTTTGACCAAGGTAATGCGCTACTGCACTCGTTTTGGTTCGAGGAAGCCGAGAGATCGTTTCGCTGGTGTTTAAAGCTGGATCCCGATTGCGCGATGGCCTACCTTGGGCTCGCCATGTGTGGCTTCAATTGGTTCAGTATGGAGGCGCCCACCTTTAACGACAAGGAGTTTGGCCGCTTCAAGACTTTCTTGATAGAGGCAGGGAAGAGGAAGAAGTTTGCATCAGAGCGAGAAGTGATGTATATCGAGGCCTACGAAGCGGCAACGGCACAAAAGGAACGGAACCGCGTGAAGGTGATCATTGACAAACTGAATGCCATCGCCACAAAGTATCCGGAAGATATGGAAGCCCGCGCAGAAGCGGCGTTCTATAACATTGGGAAGATCAGCGCGCAAGACAACGAGACTTTTATCAAGGGCATTTTGGCAAAGAATCCCCTTCATCCAGGAGCCCTGCATGCCAACATCCACAACTGGGACGGGAGATCGTCCACCAGAGCGCTGGAGAGTTGCGTGAAGTATGCGGAAGCATCGCCTGGCATTGGTCATGCCATGCACATGCCTGGACACATTTACAGCAAGGTTGGCATGTGGCATGAAGCGGCAATCGCCATGGACTCGGCGACTCGCATTGAATTGCAGTACATGGATGACCGACTTGCCTTGCCGTTTGAGACTTGGAACTATCCCCACAACAGAAACTACCTCTGCTACATCCAGGAGCAACTTGGAATGGTTGGAATGGCGATGCAGGGAGCTCGGGATATGCTTTCTGCCCCGCGAGATCCAGAGTACAACCCTGGCCCTGAAGGGATCATCACCTCTCAAGGGAATGGAGCCCTCATCCGGGCATTGCTTAAGTTTGAAAAGTGGGACCAAATTCTTGGGAAGAATGCAATCGAGTGGGACCCGAAGGATCCGAACTCCAAGCCTTTCAAGGCTTTGCTGGAAGCGTTCGCCCTCAATGGGATCGGAAAGACTGCTGAGGCTCGTGGGAAGATTGAGGAAGCGAAGAAACTTTTCAAACCGCCCTTTAGCGAGCAAGCTGAGTTAAAGGTCGCTGACGCTCTGATCGGGCTCGCCGAAGGCAAAGCCGTAGAATCCGTAGCCCTTCTCAGAAAGACAGCCGAAGCTGACGAAAAGGAGCGCAACAGCGGATCCTTTACGAATGACCCACCCTTTGCTGCCTGGCCCGTTTATCGAATTCTGGGTGATGTCCTCCGCCAGCGCGGTGATCAGGAAGGAGCAATCTCTGCCTATAACAACAGCCTTATATTGGAACCTAACGACGGGTTCACGCTGAGTGGATTGGCACTGGCTTACCATGCGGCGGGGAACTTGGAAAAGGCGACCTATTACGCAGGGCGGTTAGAGTATGTGTGGTCAAAGGCAGAACCGGGCCTCATGTGGCTGGACGATGTGCGAAAGCTGGGGCTTCAGGCGAAGCCCATTGCCGAGACGCCGGCAACTGAACGCCTATATGATCCCAAGAGCTTAGAGAAGTATGGACCAACGAATTGGCAACCCTTTGCGGCCCCTCGGCTTACCGTGAGGGATGTTGACGGCAAGCCAGTCACACTCAACCAGTACAAGGGCAAGAATGTCTTACTTGTCTTCTTCCTTGGAGAAGCGTGCGTGCATTGTGTCGGACAATTGAAGAGCATTAATGACAAGATGGACGAATTCAAGGCCCGCGATACGGTCGTACTCGGCGTGTGCAGCGCCACTCCGGCGTCCTTGAAGGAATCAGTAACTCTTGGTGGAGTAGGCATCACTTTTCTTTCGGATAACAATCATGAGAATGCGCGGCGATTTTCATCTTACGATGACTTTGAAGGTATGGAATTGCACTCAACGATCTTGATTGATCGAGATGGGAAGATACGCTGGAAACGCACGGGTGGCGAACCATTCATGAAGATTGACTTCCTGCTGAAAGAATTAGAGCGGGTAAACCAGTTGATGCACTAGTGTTTGGGAACCGAAGGGACTGCCATCAGAGCAGCTTCGGTCTTGCCGCCATTCTTGGCTATCCAAGAATCCATTTCAGTGCTTGCCATCTTGCCGTATATGCGGTGCGAATAGACCATGGATGCCCCTTTGCCCTTCATTAGGACGAAACGAGTAAATGCGACTTCCGCAAACGTAGCTCGGCGGAAATGGACCACGATGAGGTGTTCTGCAGGCTTGCTAGTTGTTCTGGGAACCGATCGAGTCCGCAGGATGATCCCTTCGTTGGCCTTATACGTCGTGAGGACCCTGTTGGCGATTTCTGCAAGGCCTTCGCCAGTGTTTACCGTCGGGTAGTCATTGATCGTAAACATATCGGTCCACTTCTGCAGGTCCGCTTGGCCCTTTGGTGTGAACTCGTGCAACGTCCCTTTGGAATAGCGGTGAAAGTACTCGGTTTTCGCAAAACTGAATGCAGGTTTTGGTTCGGATCTGGTCTGGATAGGTCTGGAGTGCAAAGTTAGCGGCAGCAGGAGGAGAAGCAGACAATTTCGCATCATGAACCGATGGTACTCGGATTGGATAGCTTCAATGCGTCGTTGATCGCAACCAGCAACACGTTCAGGTCAATATCGTGGAGAGACTTGAATCTGATGCAGTAGCCAGTGATCTTTGCTTTCCCCAAGGTTGGACCGTAGGTCTCCTGCAAGTAGGCCTTATCGCTCAATCCCATAATGTAGACCGATATTCCGGTCGAATTCGCGCTAAGCCCAACCCGAGCTGCCTGTTTAGTTGATCCGTTCGCGTAGTTGATGGTGTAGCGTCCGTAGCCAATCGTCGGATTTGAGACAACTTTTCCATCCGCTGTTCCATCAAAAAATTCCAGCGGGCAGTCTGGCGAACCGCCTAAGATACTGTCGTGGATTAGCTTCAGCTCACCCGCTTTTGTATCGGGAAGGCTAGCTATGTAGGCTCGAACCTGACTGCTTGTGTCCATTTGGTTAAACCGTACCTAACAATTGCAAGATGGTTCCAAGGGTGAACAGTGCGGCCCCAATGAGAGCCAACGCCCGGCGAAATTGTTCGTCGCTGGACAGGTGATCCAGCAGTTTCGGGAGCCAGCGCTGATGAAACTTGCGGTAGAGCAGGAGCTTTGGGACGATGACAAATGAGCTCAGTAGAAGGGCGATGCTCGCGCGGTGAAACCAATGCAGTCCATCGAGGAAAGCAAGCGACCAAGCCAGCACGAGAACACCGGACGAGAGGAGAACAAAACCCGTGGTCGTCAGAAACTGGGCCAACGACTTGCCAAACTTCTGCATATTTGCCTCGCCAATGCACTCGGGGGCAATGAGCCAAAAGGCAAAGAACTGGATCACGATCCCACATCGGTCGAACCAGATACTCATGTTGCCGTCGCGTGCTGACTAATGGGCGTTCAAAGATTGTTGCAATTCGCTCACGGTCACAAATTGAAATCCCTTCTTCTTTCCATAGGCAATAATTTGGGGAAGCACATTGAGAGTCTCAGCAACTCCATCATGTAAGAGGATGATGCCTCCATTCGTGATCTTGGCGAGGACTCGCTCTTCAATCTTGGCTTGCCCTGGGTTGGCGTAATCACCGGGATCGTCAGTCCACAAGACGGTCGTGAGACCGCAGTGCGTGGAAGCCTCAATGACTTCCGCATCATAGTCCCCGCCTGGCGGGCGACAAAATCGCATGGTCTTGCCAATCACTTTCTTCACAAGATCATTGTTAGCTCGGTATTCAATCTCGGCATCCTGTTCTGGGATTTTTGTCAACGTGACGTGGCTAAATGTATGGTTACCGATATCCATTCCCGCCGCATCAATGCTCTTCAAAAGGTTAGGATAACGCTCGACCATTTTGCCAATAACGAAAAACGTCGCCTTGACTTGTTCACGTTGAAGAATATTCAGCAGCAGATTGGTGTAGATATGATGGGGACCATCATCAAAGGTGAGGGCAAGGAGCTTCTTGTAGGGATTGCCCCGCATAAGTTTGGGCAGTTTGTTCCCCCTGCGAGTTTCCCGTGCATCTTGCGCAATAAGCTCTTCAGGTGAACGATAGATCTCAACTTCAGCCCGCCTCCAGAACTGGTCGGTCTGGTCAAGTTGGGCGGAGTTCGTGATTGAGCCGTGATAGATGCGTGCTTGAGAATGTAGGCCCACGGCTACCGATCGGGATTCCTCCCCGGGGGACTTTGCCACCCTCTCTCCAAGGCGTTTTGCAGTACACCCAGAACTGATCAGTGGGATGGCAATCGCGAGGAGATACGGAAATGTGCGGAGCATTCCCAATTTTGCCACGTATTGCTTGCTCTAGCCTGCGGAGCCCGTCCGATGGAATCGTTTGGTCTTCAGGATGCGTAATAGTAGTAGGATCACGGGTGACTCTGGTCTTTAGGATGGACGTGAAGCTCGCGCTGAGGCTCTTGTTGACAACAGTCTTGCTCATCTCTCAGGTGAGCTTCGGCGCTTCTGCCTGCTCGTGCTCTGTGGGAGCGACCCCGACCGTGCCTCAGACTGCGCCGGCGATGACCTGTCCGGTTACTGGCAAGGCTACTTGCGTTTGCTGCCCATCTGAGGATAAGCCGCATCATGAACTCGCAGAAAGGGTAATTGCCCAAGATGAGGGGACTTGTAAGTTAGTTGCAAGTCGCACAGTTTGCGTTGAGCCGGCAAGAAAGGCTCTCCAAGTAAGTAGCGAGGTGGCGGTCCTACCCGAGCCGGTCGACTTGAATGGCCGGTTGATCCATGTGTCCGAGGACAATTCGCCTTGCCTCAATAAGACCCTAGTAACTTCCTCGGTTCTCCGCGCCCATGGCCTTCGTGCGCCTCCTGTTCGGTAAGACTTGGCCCTTGCTCCGCCAACCATGCGGACATAACGAACAACACGAGGAAGTCTTTTACCATGCATCTTAAGAGAAACTGGGACTCCGCTACAGGCGGAAGTCGCAGAAGATTTGGTCCCTTCGGGCCCGGAACACTAGTCGCCATACTTGGTGCCGTCGGCATTACTATCTATTGCTTTGCGAACGCTTCGCAACCTACCAGAATGCCTACGAAGACCGTTATCGGCAATCTTCGGAAGCCTCTCTGGAAGCCTCAGCCTGGGGACTTGCTGACGAGGAGTGAGCTGAAACTAACTCCAAAGCAGCGACGGGCCATTTTGGGGATTGCCCTGGATTGGAAAAAGCGCAAGAGTGAACTTGAAGCCGCCATGGCAACTTACGTACCGCGTCAAGGGCGACTTGACCAGCTTCAGGCGCAACTTGGCCCGTATCAGACACTATCGCGCCAATTTGATTCGGATCGGTCCGAGGCTTGGCAGCGGGCCACTCATATTTTGACCGCACAGCAAAGAAAGGTGGTGACTCCTTGAGAAGTAAGAGTTGGCTGATGCGGCTCCAGGTAGCGATACTCTTGGTCTCGTTTACCGCCTTGATTTTTGGCGTAGACGGTAATGCTGGCCCATATCGCTTGAGCCTGGTGACCAATCCGAGCGTTGTTCCCGTTGGTAGGGCGAAGCTCCTGATTAGGGTTACGGACCATCAAGGTGCGCCGGTAAGCGATGCGTCCGTTAAGGCTCTTGCGCGAATGCCAGGAATGAAGATGGGCGAGCGCGAAGAAGTCGCTATGCCGACTGGAGAGCCGGGAAATTACAGTGCCCCAGCCGTCTTCTCAATGGCTGGTCGGTATGAGGTCACGGTTTCCATCAGTAGCCCCATAGGGAGTGGGCAAGCCAACTTGCCTCTTTCTACCGGACAGGCATCCGCTAGGCAGAATGGCTTTAACCCATCCCTTGCGCTCCTGTTGGGTGGGCTTGCAGGGGTGTCCTACATCTTGCTGAGGATGAGGGCAACCGGGCAGACCGTGAACATTCGGGGGCTCCTAAGCCGCTCTGTAATGGCGTCCATTGTTCTTTTGGCTGTTGTCTTGGCCGCCGGCATCTGGGCTGTGCGTAACCTTAGACGGGTGGGAGCAATGACACCGC
>JADLGZ010000123.1 GCA_020849075.1 Fimbriimonadaceae bacterium
GATCACGATGGAGAAGGCGAGCGTCTCAATGCAACTTGCCATGCAAGTGCGCAACAAGGTGCTTGAAGCTTATCAAGAAGTGATGAGGACACAAATCTAGAACTAGCGGCGACATCAAAGGATTGATGCGCAAAAAATGGCTTCATTTTTAGAAACGATTAAAGCTTGGTGGCTTGGACTTGATCGGACACAGCGTCCGATTTGGCTACTCGGGGGCGGTCTATTAGCCGCTCTACTTGTGGTGGCGTTCATGCTGAGCAGCCGGCCGAGCATGAGTTTGTTGCTGGGAGGGCTCAGCCCCGCCGATCAAGGCATGGTCGTGCAAGAGCTGAACAAGATGGGTATCCCTGCCAACTACGACGCGAGCGGCAATGTTCTGGTCGCTAGTAACCGGGTGTCGGAAGCGCGGGCCAAACTGGCCGTGGCCAAGAAACTTCCCCAAGGAGGCAACTTGGGTTATGGGTCGCTTGACTCGATGAACTCGATGATGGTGTCCCCCGAAGTGGAGAAAGTCAAGATTAAGGCTGCCTTGGAAGGCGATCTCGCCAACTCAATTCAAATGATGAATGGCATTGCGGCGGCCAAGGTGACCCTAACCTTGCCCGATTCCTCACCTTTTGTGGCCGAGCAAAAGCCGGCCGGAGCAAGCATTGTCGTCACCGAAAACGGGGCTATTCCCATAAATGGTGACCAAGCCCAAGCTATCGTTAGGTTGGTTCAGTTTGGCGTTACCGGGCTGGCGGCTGACCGCATTGTCGTCATGAATGACCGTGGACAGCGGCTCTATGACGGGGCGGAAGCTACTGGCGTCAACGCTAGCGCAGATAAAAAGGTGCAGGCCGAGATTGCGGAAGCCCGTCGGCGTGAACAAGAATTGCAGGCTAAGCTGGACGCGGCCTTCGGCGTAGGGACCACGATTGTTTCGATTCCGATGATCAATTTGAACTTCGATAAAGTTCACGAGAACAGTGTCATCAAGCAACCGACACCCAAGCCAGTTGCTATTGATGAGACAAAAGAGACCATGGGGGATGCCAATGCATCAACTCCGATGGGTGCGGCAGGGGCGGCATCGAACATTCAAGCACCTGCTGAGGCTTCAGCTGGAGGTAGTAAGGCCTATACCGGCTCGACCAAGAGCGCGACTTACGACATGAACGTGACAGAAAAGAGCATCGAGCGAAGCGCCGGTGTTCTGGAAGGCATGACGGTCAGCGTCTTGGTCAATAGCGCAAACATTGCAGATACAGCTCCTGTTGAAGAGTACGTCCAGAATTACCTAGGGCCCCTCGGCACCCAAACCGACAAGTTCCGGGCCAGCGTAACGAGTACCGAGTTTGATAAGGCTTCCGCCGAAGGGCTAAAGGCCGCCCAGTCAGGGGCCTCCTCACGAGGGACGATGCAGCAGGTGTTGGCATTGCTCCCAATTGCCGCTCTTATCCTCGTAGGATTCCTAGTGACAAAAGCCATTGGCAAGGCCGCGCCAAGGCCGGCGCCAACTACCGAGGTAGCCCTGCCAGGCGGTGGGACGCTTTCCTTACCTGCAAGTGCACTCGAAGGCATTGCTCCTGGTCGCCCCGATCAAGTGTTGGCCTTCGAGGGAGGGGAACTTGCCGAAGCCCTTCACTCAATGGCCTCCCAACCTGTACCTCCACGCATTGACGACATTCCTGACAAGGTCAATGTGCCGCTCGAGCAGATCAAGAAGATGGCCATTGCACGACCGGAGATGGTGGCGAACCTACTTAAGACTTGGATGTTGGAGGAGCGACGATGAGAAAGAACACCCTGGACGTTGGCCCCCGCCGCAAGGCAGCGATCATGCTTACATTGCTGGGTGACGAGCCTGCCGCAAGCGTGATTAGTCAGCTTTCTGATGAGGAGATCGAGTTCCTTGCCCTAGAGGTAGCTCGCCTCGATACAGTTCCGGCAGATCTCCGTCAGCAAGTAATCAAGGAGTTCCATGGGATGGCCTCAGCTCAGGAGTATATCGCTGAGGGAGGTATGGACCAGGCTCGCCGAATGCTAGAAGTAGCCTTAGGCTCGGATCGGGCTGAACAAATGGTCAAGAAGATCTCTAGTGCCATGCAAGTTGTCCCTTTTGACTTCCTAAAGCACGCTGATCCAACGCAAGTGCTAAGTTTTATCCAAGATGAGCACCCTCAGACAATCGCTCTGATCCTGTCTTACATGCCGATGAATCAGGCGGCTTCGATCTTGACCAAATTGACACCTGACCTCCGGGCGGATGTAGCCGAGCGCATCGCCATGATGGAACAGACCCCGCCTGAAGTGGTGCGTCGTGTCGAGCAAACCCTAGAGAAAAAGGTGTCGAGCCTGATCAACACGGACATGACAAAGGCGGGTGGTCCGAAGATGCTCGTAGACCTTCTTAACAGGGTTGATCGTTCGACCGAGCGCATTATCATCGAGAACCTGACGGAGACCAACCCAGAACTTGCGGATCAGATCAAGAACATGATGTTCGTGTTTGAGGACATTGTGACTCTGGATGACCGAGCGATCCAAGCCATCCTCAAAGAAGTTGATGTCCGTGAACTGGCAACGGCCCTCAAGGGTACGCCTGAAGAAGTTCAACAAAAGATCTTTGGCAATATGTCGGAGCGGGCCGTGAATATGCTCAAGGAAGATATGGAGTTCATGGGACCGGTGAAGGTCCGAGTGGTGGAAGAAGCCCAGCAGAAGTTCGTTGCTGTGATTCGGCGCTTGGAAGAAGCGGGCGAACTCCAGATTGGGCGTGGCGAGGAGGATGTGCGTGTCTAAGCCGACCGTGCGTGAGTCGGGCATCTTTGATGATCTTCCCAAGGATAGGCTCGTTGTGGCACGTGCACGCTCCTCGACCAGGCAACGCGCGACAGAGGCGATTCGCGACGAAGCGAAGCAGGCTGCCTATAACGAGGGCTTTGAACTAGGGCAAAAGGTGGGTTATTCTGAAGGCTTTGAGACTGGACGTCAAGAAGCCGTTGCGAAGTTTGGCGAGGACCTCTCTGAGGAACTCAAGGCGATCCGGATGGATCTTGAACAAGCGTTGGCCCGGCTAGAATTTGGAGTTTCTGACTTCTACCTCGAGGCAGAAATGCAGCTAAGCAGCATTGCCAAAGTAGTCGTAGCTCGTGCGCTTGCCGCAGAGCTTCAACTGAACGAGGAAGCGATAGTCGGCATTGTTAAGGGGGCAATTTCAGAAGTGTCACAAAGCCGTGAGGTGACCGTGCGAGTGAGCATTTCCGATAGCGAGCTGCTGACGAAGCATCGAGATGCCATTTTGCGCTCCTTTTCCGGCATAAGGTCCTTTGAGATCATTGCGGATCCGAGCCTGACAGGTGGATGCATTGTGGCAAGTAGCCACGGGGATGTAGATGCCACCGAGGCGACCATGCTCCGGTTGATTGAAGGAGAGGCGGCATGACGATCAAGATTCCCGTTCGCACTCCCAACCTATCGCGAGAGATTGCGCGCTTGCGGGCGGTTCCCGTTCGAGAAGCAACAGGTTTAGTCGTCCAAGTCGTCGGACTAGTGATCGAGTCTAATGGCCCAGCCTCTCGGGTAGGCGATCTTTGTTGGATCGAATCCGGGATCGGAGCTCGAATCCCTGCCGAAGTGGTCGGTTTTCGAGATAATCGCACCCTTCTCATGCCGCTGGGGAAGATGGAGGGCGTTCGTTCTGGATGCGTTGTCCGATCTGCCGGTCGCCAGCTCAGTGTGCCCACCGGTGACCAACTCTTAGGGCGGGTTCTAAACGGGATCGGTAGGCCAATGGATGGTGGCGCGTTGATTGATTCTGGATTGCGATACCCAATTGAAGGAGAGGCGCCGAATGCCTTGGAGAGGTCCATGATTGATCAGCCCTTCGCCACTGGTGTCAGAGCCATTGATGGTGTCCTGACTATGGGCGTTGGCCAACGAATGGGCATCTTCGCTGGTTCTGGTGTTGGAAAGAGCACGTTACTCGGAATGATTGCTCGGCACAGCTCAGCGGACGTGAATGTGATCTGCCTTGTTGGTGAACGCGGTCGCGAAGTCCGTGAATTCATGGAGAATGATCTTGGCGAGGCGCTAAAGAAGAGTGTCGTTATCTGCGCAACGAGCGATGAACCGGCGCTTACCCGTGTGAAGGCAGCATTTGCTTCGACCGCTATCGCGGAGTACTTCCGCGATCAGGGCCTCAATGTGATGCTGATGATGGACTCCGTGACCCGATTCGCAATGGCGCAGCGTGAAGTCGGGCTCGCGGTCGGAGAGCCTCCGAGCACAAAGGGTTACACGCCAAGCGTCTTTGCCATGTTGCCTAAATTGATGGAACGAACCGGCTGTGGAAAGCAAGGATCGATTACCGCCATATACACCGTTCTGGTCGAAGGTGACGATACGAACGAGCCAATTGCTGATGCGGCTCGATCCATTCTTGACGGGCATATTGTCCTGAGCCGTAAGCTCACCAGCCGGGGACATTATCCTCCCATAGACATCATGCAATCGCTGAGTCGGGTGATGCCAATGGTTACCTCAGCCGATCACGTCGTGAGCGCCAACCGGTTACGTGAACTGGTAGCGGGTTATGCGGATGTTGAGGACCTAGTTGCCTTGGGGGCTTACAAAGAAGGTTCCAAGCCGATCAGTGATGAAGCGATTTCAAAATGGGACGGTATCAACAGGTTCTTGCGTCAAGACAAGAGTGAGAGGGTAGGGATAGCCGAGGCCATTTCTTCGCTACAGGAGTTGACGGATGGCTAAGTTCAGGTTCAAATTAGAGACCCTCCGCCAATTTCGAATTGGAGAAGCCGAGGAGGCCAAGTTGGCTTTCAGCCAAGCGCAGCGGTCTCGGTTCGAGATGGAGGACTTTCTCTTGGAGTTGGCCCTCAGACGCCGCGA
>JADLGZ010000124.1 GCA_020849075.1 Fimbriimonadaceae bacterium
CCGATCGCGGCGAGAACGATCAGGACACGATTGATGAGCGTGGCTGACATTAGGCTTGAGTATAGCTCCCTGAAATAGGTTCAAACTAGGACCGGCGGGTATAGTTCCCAACAGCCTTGGCAATTCTGATCCGCCCCGACGCCCTGGTTAGGCCAAACCCTGCGAGTATGAACCGCGGGACCTATCACGTGCAAACCTGGGGGTGCCAAATGAATGAAGAAGATAGTGAGCAGATCGCTCTCTACCTTGAGGGAATTGGCCTCCAACGTGCGCCCACCTTGGAATCGGCCCAAGTTGTCATTCTCAACACGTGCAGTGTCCGCCGAAAGCCTGAAGACAAGGCGTTTTCCTATCTGGGTCAGTTGGCGCTTCTCAAACGCACGCGACCCGACATGGTGATCGGTGTGGCCGGTTGCATGGCACAACTCCGCGCCGATGAAATTCGGCAGAGGGCATCACACGTGAACTTTGTGATCGGTACCGCGCAGATTGCGCTCGTTCCTGGATTGGTCGAAGAGGCTCTTCAGGGCCAACGATTTCAGAAGCGAATGGCGCTGCCTGAACGGCGGGGTGCCGTCGTTACCGACATCCCAACGCGAGCCGTCGGGCGGTCGCCTAAGCTCAAGGCCTACGTACCGATCCAATACGGTTGCGACAAGTTCTGCTCGTTTTGCGTTGTGCCGACGACGCGGGGGCGAGAACGCTCTCGACCCACCGAGGAAGTCATAGCCGAAGTCAAGACTTTATGTGGGCAAGGTACTCGGGAGGTGACGCTGCTCGGTCAGACGGTCAACTCTTACGGAAAGAACTTAGCCGAAGGGCGCGTATCGTTTTCCGAGCTCCTTGCCCAACTCAACGAAGTTGACGGGCTGGAGCGAATCCGCTTCACCTCGCCCTATCCTCGCGATTTCCGCACGGATTTGATCTCCGCTATCCGCGACTACCCGAAAGTAATGGAGCATTTGCATATGCCATTGCAAAGCGGATCGGATGAGGTGCTGCGCCGAATGAAGCGGCTTTACACGACTGATGAGTTTCGCAAAATCGTGTCCGAAACGCGGACGGCAATGCCGGGCGTGGGGTTGACGACTGACGTGATCGTCGGTTTTCCTGGCGAAACGGAAGCTCAGTTTGAAGAGACCATGGCCCTAATGCACGAAATTGAGTTTGATGGAGCGTATATGTTCCACTACTCACCCCGACCGGGGACCCCCGCTGCAACAATGGAGCAAATGCCCCATGCCGTCAAACTGGATCGTTTGCATCGCTTGATGGCTCAGCAAAATGAGATCACTTTGAGGCGGAACACGGCATGCATCGGCCGAGTCTTTGAGGTCTTGGTTGAGGGGCCTTCGCCCAAAGATCGGCGCCTCCTTCAAGGCTACACGCGGGAGTTTCGGATGGTGCACTTCCCAGGACCGGCAGACTGGGTCGGAAAACTGAAGACAGTTGAAGTGACCAGCGCTCATCCTTGGGGTGTGAGCGCGAAAGCCTGCGTCTAGCGAGAATCCGGTACCCTTGCCCCATGCCTCCCGTCGTGCGAATTGGCGATCATGCCCCAGATGTCTTCAATACGATTATCGAAATCCCTCGGGGGAGCACCAACAAGTACGAATGGGACGCCGAGTCGGGTTACTTCAAGTTAGACCGCGTCCTCTACTCACCACTCTTCTATCCGTTTGACTACGGTTTCATCCCCCAGACCCACTATTTGGATGGTGACCCGATGGACGTACTGGTGATGGTCTACCATCCGACATTTCCGGGCTGCATTGTGGAGGCAAGGGCGATTGGCGTGCTCGAGATGAAGGACGAAAAGGGCCCCGATGAGAAACTCTTGTGCGTCGCCACCAAGGATCCGCACTACGGAACTCGGAAGCACTACAACGATATCAGCCCCCATACGCTCAAGGAAGTGATGCACTTCTTTCAGGTTTATAAGGATTTGGAAGAAAAGTCAGTTGAGGTCGTAGGCTGGCATGGGCCAGAACTCGCAATTGAATTGATTGAGAAGTATCGGACTGATCGTTGATTTGGGCCGCCGTAGCAATAGGTTTAGTATTGGTGGCGCTCTACCTTCGATCGCGGCGCGACCCCTATTCGCTAAAGGATTTGGAGCGGCTCCAAAATCAAGTAGAGTTTGAAGCCGCGGCAGAGTTATCCACCGACGACGCCGATGAAGTCATTTGCCCGAATTGCTTTGAAGCATACGAATCCGACCGGCCCGCCTGCCCTCGGTGCGGGAAGCTAAAGTAGACGCTAGCCTCGTCACACGTGCGCCAGGCGCCAAATGATGTGAGCATAAATACGGCTCATCTTGAATAGGTGCTCAATCTTTAGTCGCTCGTCTGTCTGATGGGCTTCGCCATCGCCTTGCCACCCGGTACCAATGGCAACGCTGTTTGGAACCGCGCGCGCGTAGGTACCCCCACCCATAACACCTGGCTTCTTGCGCTCGCCGGTTTCTTCCTCATAGACATCGCAGACCGTCTTGACCAACGGGTGATCCAATGGGAAGTACAGCGGTTTACTATCGTCCCACCTTGCGACTGTGTAGGCACCTAGCTCGTTCAAGAATGTCTCCAGACGGGATCGCAAGTCTTCTCCATTCCAGGTTACGGGATAGCGGACGTTGAAGGTCATCATGAGGGAATCACCCTCGGTGGTGACGATCCCAAGATTGTTCGTCAGTTCGCTGATGTCGTCCCGGCCATCAATTCCGAGTCCGCTCCCACCAATGTGGGTCGTCTCAAACAAGTCCTCGTAGTCTTTCTTCTGACTGGCAGGGGCGATTTCCATCATGAAACGCAAAATCCGAACGGCCGCATTGTCCCCGCCCCACGGCCACGAGCCATGAGCCGCCTTGCCAGTGGCAGTGAGCTTCAGGTTCGCCCCGTCGAAAGCAACGGTTAGGTTCTTGTCCCACTGTTTCGCCAGCTTTTCCTCAATCTCGGCTCGAAACTCCGCCGATACAAGAGCGGTGCCGACAGCTGAGTCTATGACGATGTTCGGCCTCTGTCCTCCGACAAGGCTCGTCATCGTGAGTCCACCTGAGGGCATCTTGGCTTTGACAACAAAGGTCGCAATCCCCTTCTCGGCCTGGATTAAGGGCCAACCAGCATCCGGCGCCATGCCATAGGTTGGCGGTTCTTCGGTCTTAACATAGTGCTCAATGCACTTGAACCCCGATTCTTCGTTGCACCCGAAGACAGTGCGAATACGGGCACCAATCTCTGGGGCAACCTCTTGAATGGCGCGAGCGGCGAAGAAGGCGGCAATTGTTGGCCCTTTATCGTCGGTCGCCCCTCGCGAATACACGTATCCGTTGTCAATGGTCGCGCTGAAGGGGTCAAATTTCCAGCCTGGACCCACGGGTACCACGTCAAGGTGCCCGAACATGGTGATAAGTCTTTCCCCTTGACCAAACTCGGCATAACCGCAAAAGCCCTCCAAGTCCTTAGTCTTCATGCCCCAACTCTTGGCTAGGTTCAACATGAGATCAAGAGCCAGACGATTTTCCTTCCCAAATGGCGCATTCGGCTCAGGGGCACCTTCGATGCTGGGAATCTGGAGGAGGGACTGGTACTGCTCAAGGAGCTCAGTTTCGTGGGCGCGGAGCCAGTCTTGAATCTTGGTTACGGTTGCGTCGGGCATGGGCCAAGTGTACTTGGGATTTTAGCCACTGCCCGAGGCTCCATCACAAACAACGAGGCCCGGGACCACGGTGTGGCGGCGGTGTGGCCCGGGCGCTCGCTGAATCCTAAGTTCCATAGCTCATGTTGGGTCAAACTTCGCAAGGATACGAGGATTCACCCGAACCCACTCCCTAGGTTAGGCGTAGAACCAAGTGACGACTCAACTTGCAGAAAATTCAGGGCAGATAGTCTCATTTCGGGAACAGCATGGCCCCTAATTCCTACTACGAGAATGGGGGTGGACCCAGTAGGAATGCTGGATGACCGCACCTTTTCTAGCAAAAAGTAGTGCGGGCATATCAAAAACCGTGAGAGAGGTGGAAAGAAGTCACTGGCGGCAACGATCAAAAGGGGTTGGAAACAAAAACATGGCCATGCCTAGTACAGCACGAATAGAAATGGGTC
>JADLGZ010000125.1 GCA_020849075.1 Fimbriimonadaceae bacterium
GGATATCCCTGCCTAACGCCACCGACATTGCTTCATGGGGGAATTCAGTACTTTGCGGCGGTGGAGGTTGATGGGATCAGGGTGGAGGCAAGCACCGTTGAAATTGAGGCTCAAGCTGAGACCCTGGAAGTTACGGGGATAGGACCGTGGAAGCACCAGTCCCTGATTCGCATTGGGGAGTCGATGGCGCCAACAATTGCGCTTGAATTACGACTGGCATCGGAACTGAGCCGCGACCGTCAAGATCGGTACTTGTCCATTGTCAAGTATTTCGCTAGTCACGGCGAAACTTCGTTATTGAACGCCGTACTCCAAGAGCAAGGACTGGAATCAAAATATCTTGAAGTGAAAGCTCAGATCGCCTGATCCTGGAGTGCCAATCGACGAAATAGCCAGCACGAAACCCGTCGTTACGTTTGAATCCTCCCACTGACAGATCAATCCTAGGTTCAGAAAAGGATGGTACTCCGTTGTGGATCCGGCTAGAACCGTCTTGATCAAGCGGCTTACCGCGAATGGGGTGGCTTGGTTGTCCCGGTGAATAGTCGATATACACTAAAGCGCATGAGCAGGGGTTTGATCATCGGGTGCGCAATGGTACTGCTCTCCGGAGTAGCCGCATTCGTGATGATCTTCGCGCAGTGTTCGCGGAGCGTCGCCAGAGGCCACGTCGACTGGGGGTCTTCGTCTGGAATGCCGTCTTGGCAACCGGGACCATCCCGCTTTGAGGGTTATCCATCCGCGCAAGGTCGCCTTATCCGGATCGGTCCCATGGAGAACAGGAGTGGGACCTGGGGGCAAGAGATAACGGTTGAGGTAGACAACATGGGAAAAGTCCCCTTTCACGAGATTGTTATCACGATGTGGCTCTACTATGAACATGAGGACCAAGTTGCGAAGGAAGCCAAAGAGCCTGTGATTCTTGAAAGGGACATGCAGTTCCTTGACAAGAGATTGGTCAAGGTATTCGTGCCGCAGCCTTCTCAAGGCGCGCCGCCCTATCACGCGGGCTCCGTCAGAAGTGTTTGGGCTGCGCCCCCAAGGTAGGCCGCGATCCAAAGACCGGCTTGGATCAGGCTTTGGCGCTCCGGAGGGGACGACGTAGCCTTCCCTCGCATTGCCAAGAAAGGGGCCATGGGCGATGTTCACCGGTCACGGCGCGTCTGCGATCTCCCTCCCCTAATCCCTCCCTCATTTCCTCGCTTTGCTCGAAAACACGGGAGGGGAAATGAGTATTGGTACTCCGTGCTGTACGATTTACGAACTTTTCGACGGATGGAAAGGCTCCTACCAGTTAGTCGACCCGAGCACGAAAACTGTGTTGTCGTCAGGGTCTTGAAAGCCGAAGGTGCGTGCGCCCCAAGGTTGATCTACCGGTGGCTGTAGGTCCTTGAGTTTTGCAGCCCACTCCTCATGGAGAGAGTCGACGTTATCTACTTCGAGACTTACGCAGGCTTTTCGCCCGTGGCCGTCCATTGGCGAATCGACGTTAATCCTCATACCTTCTCGCTCGAGCCCAATAATTCCGGAGTGACCATCTTCTGACGAGTCGAACACGATTGCAAACCCCAGGGTCTCGACGTAGAAGTCCGTGGCGACAGCCAGGTCGGAGGAGGGCAGGTTGGGGACTGCAATGCTCATGCTGAGATTATACTGAGTCAGGTCATCGGCAACTGTACACAAGCGAAACGGTTCGAATCCAGCCTGGATAGATCAGGAAATTGAACCTAAAAAGCTGTGGTACACCGAAGTGCACGCACTTAGAACTGCGCTTGGTCTCCGAACCTACGATCATACATTATACTTTCGTTATGGACGATTCAGCCAACAGAACCTCAGACCTCTTGGAGCGGTTTAGAGGCAAACTGCTGGGCACTGAGAGAAACAACCGGCTCGTGAATTTTCGGAGCCGGACCATGTCGTCGAACACTCCCATCGAGCGCGTGGTTGAAGTTATAGGCGAAGACCCTGCGCAGGTGTTTGCGGCCCTGGTGACGGAGCAGCGCGTTATGACGTTTCAGGGCCAGCCCGACAAGCAGGGTCGCCCCGATGAGGAACATGAAGAAGACTCAGAGGAGCACTTCGATTGGCCCAGTGAGGAGCCAGCCGACCAAACTGACGAAAAGCTCAACACGCCACTGCAAAGAGCTCGTCTTGAGCGTCACCTGACAAAGATTCACCGCGACCAACGGGAGATGATCGAGGAACAGGGAGTCAACGCGTTGTACATCGCGTTGGGAATGCTGGAATGGTATGAAGCTGACCACTCCCGAGAAAAAAGGTTTGCACCACTTGTTTTGGTTCCTGTTCTGCTAGATAGAACTGATCGGGGCGGGTTCAAGTTGACATGGGACGGTGCTGAAATCGGCACAAATCTCTCGCTTGCCGCTTTGCTCAAGAAAGACTTTGCCATTGATCTTCCGGTCGTCCCTACCGAGGACATCAACATTGCAAAATACGCAGACCAAGTGTCTGTAGCGATCCGTGAGCAAAAGGACTGGAAAATTCACACGGATACGATTGCGATGGCGTTCTTTAGCTTCGCGAAGTTTCTGATCTTCAAGGATCTGGCCCCCGGGTCATGGCCGGAGACGCGCAAGATTCTCGAACACCCGGTCTTGCAAGCACTGTTCAAAGTGACGGAATTTGAAGAAGTGGAGGACGCGCTTACAGATGAGGACGGCCTCGATCCTCATCGGCCAATAGGCCAGACCAACGAGGTCTTCGACGCAGACTCTTCGCAAACCTTGGCTATCCTGCAAGCCCAGCATGGCAAGTCCATGGTCATCGAGGGGCCGCCCGGCACGGGAAAATCCCAGACAATCGCCAACCTCATTGCCGAATACGTCGCTCAGGGAAAGCGAGTGTTATTTGTTTCCGAAAAAGGAGCCGCGCTGAACGTTGTCCACGATAACCTCAGACGGGCTAAGTTGCACCAATGCTGTCTCGAAGTGCACGGAACCAAGACAAACAAAAGGGCCTTCTACAATGGTCTGAAAAGTACAGTCGAGCAAGCCCAGCCGAGACTTGCTGCAGCAAAGGAGGCACTGCGGGTGCTTTCGTCCAGCCGAGACACTTTGAACACTTATGTCGAAGCCTTACATGCTCCGCTTGGGGCACCGTCAAAGCCAGCTGAGACTTACATTGGCGATGGGAAATGGGAGCTTGGCGAGGGCGTAGCAAGAGGTATTTCGCCCCGTGAAGCCATCGGACGCCTGCTTGAACTGGGGCCCGAGCCTGACACTGACGGGCGAATGTCGTTCTCGTGGATGCGTGGTTGGACGCAGGACGACTTCGAGACAAAAGCGGAACTGATTGGGTCGCTCGAATCCCAGATCAAGAGGATTGGGCGACCGACGCGCCACGCTTTCGCCGGTTCCAGGCGAACCTACATCTCGCCGGACGACAAGCGTGACCTTGCACGAAAAATAGAAGAGGCTGTCGCTTCGTTTGATAAGTTTCGGCATGCAATCGACCTGCTTGCAAAGCGTCTTCACCTTGAACCCGCCGTTGACCTGGAGGATGTTGGCGACTTTGAGGGGGTTGTCGACATCATTGTGTCCGCGCCTGACACGGACGGGGTTGATTTCGGTCAGTCACATTGGTCTAACGATCCAGAGGGTATCAAACTCGCCGCACTTAATGGCGAACTGGCCGCAGCAGTCCAGTCAGAGTACAAAGGCAGAGTCAGGGCCGATGCGTGGACTGCAGACACGAACGGCATTGAGAGCGGCATCGTGCCAGTTGATGAGCGGCACGATTCCCTGGAAGAGCTCGCAGACTTTCTAACAGCACTTGATGGTCTCGACACCTCTTTGTCGGAAGTGCGATCTCGCGCGAAACAGATAGCCGAACTAACAGGAGTCTGCGTGCCCGGTTCGTTTTGGAACCAGGAGTCTCTGGCAGCACTCGCCAAGCGAATCGCATCTGCGCCGAGTCTTCGCGGTTTGGACGTTGAGAATGAGAAGTGGCTTACGGAGGAGGGCACTTTACGTGAAGCTTTGGGCCTAGGCAGGGCATGCCATGAAGCCCGCTCGAACTTGGAATGCACAGTTTCACCCCGGGCCTGGGAAATCGAGGTTGGGCCTACACTTGAGACCCTTGAGCAGGAAGGCAACTCGGCCTTCAAACGGTGGTTTGGCCGCCGCTATCGCGAAGCCGCGATCTCGGCGACGAGTGCTCTGGGCCTCCAAGGCAAGTCGTCTCATAGTGACTTGATTGGACTGCTCAGGGCTGTCCGTGCCGAGAGGAGCGCCAGAGCTCGACTGAC
>JADLGZ010000126.1 GCA_020849075.1 Fimbriimonadaceae bacterium
GCGGGCCAGCGTTCCTTCGCTGTCTGCTTTGCCATTCGTCTTCGTCGCCGGGGTACTTGCCAAGATATCTCCAGAAAACTCGTTGCGAGTACAAAATTGTACCTTGATTCTCGGGTTTTCCACCGGCGATTTTAGAGTAAAGCGTTTTGATTTTTTGGTTCGGAGGTCTGGAATTCGGAATCCGGAGCGATAGGCCATAAGGAATAAGGCGACTGGGCGGTTGCCCAGTCGCCTTAATTTCGCTAGAGCCAGATTACTTGTTCTTGCTCAGAGCGGTGTCCATCTCGCCGAGGTAACCGGCAAGAGGCTTGTAGCCTACTAGTCGGTGAATCTCTTGGCCATTCTTGTTCAAGAACAGGGTGGTTGGGAAGCCGTCTACGCCGAAGCCATAGTCCTTGTTGGCATCCTTTTCGGGGTTGATCTTGCACAAGGTGAAGCTCTTGGCCTTATTCTTGAACTCGGCGGTCGGGAAGACCTCGGCGTCCAGAACCTTGCACCAGTGGCACCAGTCGGTGTACATGTCCACGAGGATGGGGCGATTGTTGCGCTGGGCGTCGGCCTTGGCCTCATCTAGGCTGTAGTACCACTTGGCGGCGGTGAACTCGGAAGGATCCACCTGCTTCGAGCCATCGGGAGCCTTGAAGACAAACTTGCTCGCATCTGGTCGGCCAATCTTGAGATCGGTGTAATCGAAGATCGTGCTCTCAGCCTTCGCATCGCCCGTTGAGGAGAGTTCAGCTTGTCGCGCAATGCCATCGGCGGCGACGTATAGGGTGAGGCGCTTGCCGCCCACATTGCCACTAACGGGGGTCAGGACTGTGCCCTTGCGGTTGACTTCACTGCCGGTCTTGATGGAGGTCAGGCCGGCCAGAGAGTTGGCGGCAAAGAATGGGCGTAGGGCAAGGTAGCCGTCGCCATCCAAAGCCTTGACCACATTGTCGTTGGTGACGGCTTCTTTCGTGTAAACGTTTTGACCCTTGAAGTAGGTGAAGATATTGGCTCCGTCGGAAACCATCAACGTCGTTGGGCTATCAATGCGGAAAAGATTGGGCTTGGCGAGGTCAACGGAGGTTTGAGCGCGACCGCCTCCGACCGAGACGGAGATGACCCGCGTCGAGAGACCGTCAGCACCAGCAATGGCCTTCGCGTGTTGCGAAATCATTGACGGGCCATTCTGGAGGGCGAATGCCATGGCAGCGCATGCAGCCAAAGCACCGGTGAGATATAAACTTGTTCGCTTCATTGTCTAATATGCCTCGAGGAGGAGACCTCGTGTCTCCATTATAACAATACGAGTGAACCCTTGAACAGAGTTCAGCAATTGTTTTTGGGATTTGTGCAAGTTTGGGCTTAGGTGATGCGCCTCGCGAACTCGGTCGGGAGGACGCTTGTTAGGATATAGAGATTGAGGATGGTCAGGCCGAGCGTGGAGACGATCCAAGCGATGATTGGCTTTTTGCCAAACCACCGCGACAGCCCGATACCCAAGGCCGCAGCGATGGGCCCAATAGCTGGGTATAAGTATCTGGCCTGACCTTGGAAGTAGGTCATATTGAACTGCAAGAACAGGAGCAGAACTACAACAAAGAATGTTCCGAGTACGAGGCTGGGGCGCCGGTCCGGTTTCTGGAGGGGCTCTCCGGTGGAGAGCCAGTGACCCGCAAGGGCGAGAAGCAACCCACCGATGACCACAAAGTACAGGGTAGTGGGCAAGAAGATATCCATGTAGCCAAACACACCGACGAAGCTGCGCGCCGTCCACCAGAGCACCCAATCCGTCCAATAGGCGATCGGTCCGACTTCATTGATGAACATGCTTGCCTGCGCCGAGCCGGTGAACGCTTGCTTGAAGACGGTAAGGCCCAATGGGTCACCGTAGAGCGCTGCGTTTCGCGCGAACCAAGGAGCGGCGATCGCCAAAGGCAGGGCGATGATTCCCAGCCCCAGTGAAATGGGTGAGACTGATTTGCGCTTCAGTTCGAGCAACCAGACCACGCCCAGTGCAGGAATCAGCGCCAAGGCTGAACTCTTGGTCAGAAGCGCAAGGCCCGCCAGCACCCCGACTAGCAGGATATTCCTCCAATTCCACCCGTTCAAACTTCCATCAATTGCCGTGGTAAGGGTCGTGGTGCAGAGCGCGAACAGGAGGGCATCGTTGGTGATGGCGGCGTTCAGCATGATGAACCCGGGCAGCAACCCAAATGAGGCGCATACCCAGCCAGCCGAATCGCTCTTGCCAGCTAGCTGCCCCAACCTATATAAAGCGAAGATCGTGCAAACGCCAAACACGATGTTCAAGTACCGCGTGGTCTTCGTCGGCTCCCCCATCGCCCCGGCAATGAGATAGTAAAGTGGTGGCTGGTGCGACTGATACGTCTCGATCAGGTCCGGCGACCCGGGCTTCAGCACCGGAAAACTCCGCTCGTTCACCAGGTGCGAGATGTAGTTTGCATGCTGTCGCTCGTCAGGGGCGCCGACGTCGGGAACACTTCCACGTTGATGAATGAGTCGCCCCGGTGTTCGGTACGGCGTCACATCGGCATACCAAGCCGCAAAGCCCACAAAAAGCCCAAAAATTATCGCCAGAGGTAGCCAACGGGGCATGGCTGCAATGTACCGCAGGCTCTGACAAGGACGGGCTGAAGCCTCTACACCTGAGACAGACTAGAGTCAATCCTTCGGGTTAGCGTTCATAATTGCAGCATCAACCGACGAAAAACCCGAGCCGTACGCGTGGGCGATGTTTGGATGGGCGGCGACCATCCGATCCTTGTCCAATCCATGATCACCGAGGAGACTCGGAATATTGATGCTTGTGTCGAGCAGATCATCGCCCTTCACAAGGTTGGTTGCGAACTCGTGCGGGTGACCACGCCAACGCTCGGCGAGGCGCAGTGTCTGGAGGAGATCAAAGCAAAGGTCATCGAGCGATATCGGCCGGTGCCCCTGACCGCCGATGTCCATCATCAGGGGAGCGATATCGCGGTGGAGGCGGCCAAGTACGTGGACGAGGTTCGCGTGAATCCGGGGTTGTTTGTTTTCAAGCGGCATGGCTCGCGGAGCGAGGCCTTGGGCCAAGACAAGTTTGACATGCGCGGCCGGGAAGGCGATGCCACGGTGGAGCAGCTTCGAGAAGAGCTTGCGTACGGCGAGTCGGAGTGGAACGAAGAGATCCAGGCAATCGAAGAGAGCTTTGTGCCCGTCATTGCGGCTTGCAAGAAGCGTGATATCGCGATGCGCGTGGGCACCAATCACGGGTCGCTCAGCGAGCGGATTCTGGTGACGTATGGGGACACGCCCAAGGGGATGGTCGAGAGTGCGATGGAGTACCTCGTCATTGCCCGTAAGCACGGCTACGAGAATCTGAATATCAGCGTTAAGGCGAGTCGCGTGCCCGTGATGGTCGCGGCGAACCGGCTCATGGCCCAGCGTATGGACGAGGAGGGCATGCCCTATCCGCTTCACCTCGGCGTGACAGAGGCGGGGGACGGGGAATATGCGCGGATCAAGTCTACGGCGGGAATTGCGACCTTGCTAATGGAGGGCCTTGGGGATACGATTCGGGTTAGCCTTGCCGAAGACCCGATCCACGAGATTCCGGTTTGCTACGATATTCTGCAGTCGTGTGGTTTGAGGAAAACGAAAGTGGAGTACATCGCGTGCCCCAGTTGTGGACGCACGAAATTCAATCTGCCCACCGTGTTGCACCAGGTACGGGAGGCGACGCGGCACTTGGTTGGGTTGGATATTGCCGTGATGGGGTGCATCGTGAATGGGCCGGGTGAGATGGCGGATGCGGACTATGGCTATGTAGGCGCGGCCGGGGGGAAAATCACGCTCTATCGCAAGCGAGAGCCAGTGAAACACGGCATCCCGCAGGAGAATGGTGTGCAGGAACTGATCGCTTTGCTCAAGGAAGATGGGATGTGGGTGGAGCCAACTGAGGTGGCAAAGACGATGACACCCTTGACGGTGAAGCCATGAATGAGGCGACATTTAAGGCGAGGCTACGGACGTGGCTCTGGGGATTTGCCGTGATTACGCTGACGGGGGGGCTTTACATCCTGCCCTCGAATCTAGGTCTGGGGGCGTTAGCGCTGGCGTTCGCGGTGATCGAGTTTTTTGCGATTCGGAGTCTATCGAAATGAAGGATCAAGAGACAGCGGGCCTGCGGATTCTGACGTTGGTATTCAGCATGGCGGGCATTTCGGTGATTGGTTTTGGGGTTGTTCAACTGCTGGCGAGGCAATACCTAACGGGCGGAATGATCCTCTTCATTGGGCTGTCGGACTTCGCGATTATGTTTTTGTTCTTGCGGCATCTCAAGAGCTCGCGCGGGGAGTAATCCCAACATTGGAGAATATTCTCTTGCAATTCTGGCGTCTCTGTGTTATTCTGATTCAGAATACGTATTCTTAACGCGACATTGCGGTCGCGGAACGCCAATGAGGGTTACCCAACAAGATATCGCCCGCATCTCGGAGGTCAGTCAGGCCACCGTGAGTCGGGTGTTGGCGGGCGATGAGCGCGTAGACGGCCAGATCCGAGATCGGGTGCTGGCGGTGATGAACACCCATAATTATCGGCCGGATGTGCGGGCGCGGTCGCTTCGTCAGCGCAAGACCCACCTCATTGGGCTGGTGATCAAGCGGGAAGTGGGGAGCCTTCAGGACGACCCATTCTTTGCCATGCTCATTGCGGAGGTTGTGGATGCTCTGGCGGGATCGCCTTGGCATCTTTGCTTGGACATTGCGGCGGACACGGCGCGCCAGCATTCGATCTACGACGAGCTACTCCGGACTCGGCGGGTTGATGGCTTGATTCTCGTGGAAAGCGAGGCCAGTGACGAGAGGATTCTGCGGCTCCAGCAGGATCATTTCCCATTTGTCCTCATCGGGAATGCTGCGGAGATGCCGGAGCTACACGCGATTGACAATGACAATTTCCGGACGGCAGAAATTGCCACGAGCCACCTGCTTGAGCAAGGGTACGGGCGCATTGCGTTCTTGGCAGGTCCGCAGACCTTGACGGTTACGCGAGATCGTGAAGCGGGCTATCGAAATGTAGTTCCGGAAGCGATGGTTGCCTATACGGAGTTTGGCGCGCACTCGGCACGTGAGGCAGCGGCCCAGCTTTTGGACGAGTATCAGCCTGACGCGATCTTGGCGATGGACGATACGATGGCGATGGGGGTCATTCAAGCTGCGCGGGAGCGGAAATTGGCGATACCGCAGGACCTTGGCGTCGTTGGATTCAATGACACACCGCTATGTGACCATGTTGAAGGTGGCCTCACGAGCGTGAATCTGCAGATTGGGAATATGGTCCAGTGGGCAATCCGGCGGCTGGTTGATGTGATTGATGACACCTCAGTTTTGGGTGGGCGGCAGGCGATCATGGGATGCGAGCTCATGGTTCGTGGGAGCAGTGTTCGAGGGAAACTATGAGCCTCCTTCTGCTCTCTGTTCTCGTTAATCTGCAGAGCGTTAGCCATGAGTTTCGATATGAGGCGGGCCAGGACTATAAGTCGGTCTCGGTCGCCGGTACGTTCAACAATTGGGATAGCGGCGCGAATCCGATGGTCGCTAAGGGCAGGGTTTGGACGGCGACCGTCAATCTGAAGCCTGGTGCTCATCAATACAAGTTTGTTTTAGATGGAGTGACCTGGGTTACTGACCCCAAGGGGCGTGACGTGGCAGATGGTAATGGGCATACGAACTCTGCGCTAACGATTGTGCCGCCGGATTATCTGACGAACCCGGGCCGAGAAGGGGACAGCGTCATCACGGAGAGCGCGATTGAGTTCCGGCCGGAGGTGCCTTTCTTAAACTATGACCAGGGAAACTTGACCGTTCGGATGCGGACTCGGGCCCACGACATCATGCGGGTTGAGGTGCGGTCGGGGGGCAAGGATATTCTCATGTCGCGAAGTCCGCAGGACGAGTTGGTTGATATTTGGACGGCGCGTGTTCCTTGGGATCGCAGGAAGAGACTCAGCTTTTATTTCGCGTGTGTGGATGGTTCGGCGGTGCGATTGGTCGGGCCGCGGGGCATTACTTCTTATGACCGCTCGAATGTGTTTACTCTTGACCCCATGAGCTACAAGCCCTTTGAAGTGCCTAGTTGGGTGGAGAACTCTGTCTTTTACCAAATCTTTCCCGATCGGTTTGACAATGGGGATTCTGCCAATGACCCGAAAGTGAAGACTCCATGGACGGATGATCCGACTTACTTCAACCGGTACGGAGGTGATATCGCGGGGATTCGTCGGCGTGCGGATTACCTGAAGCGGCTGGGGGTGAACGCGATTTATATCAATCCGATCATGGCGGCAAACAGTAATCATCGCTATGACCCGGGAGACTTTTATAGGGTTGATCCGGAATTTGGCACCAATGAGGAGTTTGTTCAACTAACCAAGGGTTTGAGCAAGGAGGGGATCAAGGTGGTCCTTGATCAGATTTTTGATCACGTCGGCATTACTTTTCCGCCGTTCGTTGATGTACTGAAGAATCAGCAGAAGAGTAAATACAAGGATTGGTTCTTCATCAAATCGTGGCCAGTCGAGGTGCGCCCCAACCCGCCCTATGTGGGTTGGTGGGGCACGGAGTACATGCCCAAGATCAACCTTGCCAACAAGGATGCTTATGACTATCTCATGAAGTCGGTGGACTATTGGATGAGCAAGGCTTCCTTGGCGGGCTGGCGGCTCGATGTGGCCAACGAGGCGCCGCAGTGGTTTTGGAAGGATTTTCGCAAGCGGGTAAAGGGTCACAATCCGAACGCTTGGATTGTCGGGGAAGTGTGGACCGACGCGGGTGAGTGGCTGAAGGGTGATCAGTGGGACGCGAGTATGAATTACCCGTTCCGGGACGTGTGCCTCGGGTTCTTTGCCAAGAAGCAGACTAAGCCCTCGGAGTTTGTGAATGGCTTGATGCGCGTTCACAACCTTTATGCGCCGCAGGTGAGTCGGAATCAGTTGAATTTGATTTCCAGCCATGACGTCCCTCGGTTCTTGACGGAGGCAGGTGGTGACAAGCGACTTGCGGCGATGGCGGCGGTGACGCAATTCACCTGGCCCGGTGCTCCGAGCGTTTATTACGGCGAAGAACTGGGTATGGAAGGCGGGGCGGACCCGATGAACCGGAAGGGCATGCGGTGGGACTTGGTCGGGCCGAAGAATAAGCTACTGGAACTCTATACAAAGCTCGCCCACATTCGGTTAGGGGCGAAGGTCTTGGCCGCGGGCAACCCCATTATTTTCAATCAGGACGACACGAAGCAGGTCGCGGCCTATGGTCGCAAGTGGAATGCTGACTTCGCCGTCGTTGTATTCAATCGGTCGGACAAGCCGCAGAGGGCGGAGATTCAGTTACCGAACGATTGGAACAAGGAGATCGTGAATGCGCTTACTGGTGGGCGGGTGACCGTTCCTTCCAGTGGAAAGCTTTCGCTGGACCTCCCTCCAGTTTCGGCCTATATTGGGCTGAATGCAAGCACTCATCATCTGAACCTGGTGTCTGCGGCGAACGCCGCGGCCCGGAAACAGGTCTCTATTAAGGAGCCATTGCCATGAAAACACCCCGAACCCGGATGGGCTTTACGCTCATCGAACTTCTCGTCGTTATCGCGATCATAGCCATCTTGGCGGCGATCCTCTTCCCGGTCTTTGCGCAGGCGCGAATGGCGGCCAAGAAGACCGCGACAGTTGCGCAAATGAAGCAGCAGTCTCTTGCAGTAATAATGTATATGGATGACCAAGATGATATGGCCCCACCGCGATTCAGGTGGGACCTCGGAGCATCGAACGGGAATGTCATTTTCTCGTGGGAGCGTCTTGTCCAACCCTACGCCAAGAACTGGGACATTTTCATGAGTTCTGAAGATACGAAGCCGAAGTATCCGACCCCCTTTGCTGGCCAATATCGCCGGTCTTTCGCTGCGGCGGGTAATGTTTTCATCCCCATCCATCGGACTGGTTTCACGCCTACTAAGACTAGTCGGACCTCCTCAAGCTTGCCACAACCGTCCGATACCGTAATGCTTGGAATGCGGCCAATGCTGCACCGCACCATCCCGAACTATTGGAACGCGGATTTGTGGGCCGCCGAAGCCTTCCTAGAGAACACGCGAAATGCTAATCTGCCCATCTCAGATCCACGCGCCCAATATGGTCAGATCATCAACCCCTATGCAATGGGCTCAGCTTGGGCGTTCATGGATGGACACGTAAAGGTCGTTAAAGCAAACGGCTTCTCTCAATCGGTTTCGGGTGGTGCTAACATAGCAAATCCGCACGGAACTTTATTCCCAGGTTATGAGCAGCGAGCGGGCGCTTGGGTCAATCGAAACGCTTTGGACCCCATGTGGGATAGAGGCGTCTCCTGCCTAGATGCAAATGTCAACGCATCGCAAGACACCGTAAACACACCGTCCTGCGTCGTACCAGGTGAGCCACTCCCATGAAACGAGAGCTAGGGAAGGGGGGCATGGTCTTTGCCGTGGTGATCGCGGTGGTCGCGATAGGCGCCGTTGCGTACTTCGGTTTCTTCAAGAGTGCTGGGTACTCGGCTGAAGAGCAAACGATGAATGATCGGATGGTCAGGGTGAGCGATGAGAGATTCAAGCAAGTCACCGAAGGCATGGATCAGCCGAATGGTCGGCAGCAATCTCCCCGCGATGGCCGTGGCGGAGGGCGGTAGTCAGGTCACGAACAAACTGCACGAACGAGTGTCTCCTCGCGGCTCTAACTCCGCTGCTGGGCTTCGGCAAATTGGAGTGGGTGTGACCATCATTAGAAGTTAACAACTTCATAATCATTTATGGTAACTAGGTAGCTAAGCATTTACGTATTACGGGCTAATGAAGCTACCAGCCATCTGCATAACCTGCTTTTTGACCTTAGTGGTCAACAACGTTGTTGCCCAAACTCCCCCATCTGATATGGTGCAGGGGGAAGTCAGGATCATTTCCCTTCAGCACTTGCAGCCGATTACTACTCCTGAGAGCATGCTCGTGACCCAAAGTATAAGCGGATTTTTTTTGGGTATGAGTTATGTTCTCAACCGGGGTCAGACACCGACGTATTACTTCCGGCGGTCCCCATGGTGTCAGATAGACTTCTGGATTTGCGATTTCGAAGTGGATGGCGATGACACCTACTTATTGTCGACGCAGTTCAATATCTGGAACCAACCGACAGCCCGTGCTCGAATGAGGGCTGACATTGCCTTCCTGCCGGACACTGACTTCGCAGGAAATGGGCAAGACGGCTCTATTGGATTCGTTCGTGGAGCTTATGGAGACATGAGTCTTACCCAGAATTTGGTTCCGGTCTTGCAAAACCACGATTGCGCCGGAACCTGATTCTCAGGGGTTTTTCAGCGTTCCTCTGTATCTCAATCAAAGAGTTCCCCTTACCGAAACAATCTACAACGGCGTATACAGGGTGTTGCTCCTCGTCCAGCCGCCAGCAGACTTCTCCATTGAAAGCCGCCTGGTACCGGACTACCAGGACGGTGGCGCAATAGCGGGTCCCGTGTCGCTCTTGGACGCGTCCTACAGTCTGTGGAAGGCAAACTTCGTGGGCCTCGATCGAATCCCGGTACTTGGAGACATCCTTGAAGTTCTAATCGACAAAATTGCAGTGACTGGCTATAGTTCAGGTGGTGCGGCTGTTGCTTCCGCGAACATCACAACCGATGGCGCAAATGCCTATCTTCTGTCCAATTGGAACGAGAGCCCATCTTACTTAGTCCTTTCAGCCCGAGGCAGTACCAAACAGACTGTGAGCTTGCCTGCTGTAGAAATTGAGGTGACGGATATGTATTTGGGTGACATCGATGGCTCCAATGAAATAGACAGTGCGGACATAGACTGCATAGGCGAGGCTTTCGGAAGTACTGAAAGCGATCCAGAATGGTATGGTGAAGGTGCTTTCTTTGCATATTCAATTGCGGACCTAGATCGCAACGGGGAAGTTGACACGGCAGATGTTGATGTTGCGCTAGGCAATTTTGGTGAAGTTGGAAGCTGAGCTTGGTAGACCAGAACTTTAGTCGAGTGAATGAGCCGCTGAGCCCAACTGGTCGCACCTCGCGATGGTCGTATCGGGCAGTGGGTAGTTCGTAGAGCAGATAGCCGCGTGCATTCGCACGCGGCTATCCTTTGGCTTACGAACTATGGGCACTCGTCTGTTGCCTGCTCATTGGCTAGCAGCCATAGCCCCAATCAGCTCTTTACAAGCTCGCGCAGATCTTCGTCGTTGATCTCGTCCTTACGGTCGGCGACGTCGAGGAAGCGTTGGTAGACTTCTTCGAATCGGTCGGTGGCAAAGTCGAAGCCAAGCTCCATTAGGCGGTGCTTGAGGCCGTGGCGGCCGGAGCGGGCGGTGAGGACGATGGCGCTTTCTTCGGCGCCGACGAGGTGGGGGTCAATGATTTCGTAGGTTGAACGCTCCTTGAGGACGCCATCTTGATGGATGCCGCTGCTGTGGGCATAGGCATTCGCGCCGACAACGGCCTTGTTACGCTGCACGACCATACCCGTGAGGTTACTTACAAGGCGGCTGATCGGGACCAGCTTGTTGAGCACGATATTACTTTTGAGGTTGAAGAAGTCTTGGCGGATATAGAGAGCGCAAGCCACTTCCTCTAGGGAGGTGTTGCCGGCGCGCTCGCCGATGCCGTTGATCGTAACTTCGACCTGCCTTGCGCCGCCAATAACGCCGCCGAGGGTGTTGGCGGTTGCCATGCCGAGGTCGTTATGGCAGTGGCAGCTTAGGATCGCCTTGTCCGAGTTCGGGACGTTGGACTTGATGCCGGCCATGAGGTCACGGTACTCGGTTGGGAAGGTGTAGCCGGTGGTGTCGGGTACGTTGATCGTGGTCGCTCCGGCGGCGATGACTGCTTCGACGACTTGGTAAACGTATTCGCGGTCGGCTCGACCGGAGTCTTCCATGAAGTACTCGATGTTATCGGTGAACTGACGGGCCAGCTTGACTGCCTTGACTCCGGTCGCGAGAGCCTCTTCGCGGGTCATGCGGAGTTTGTGCTGGAGGTGGTTCTCGCTGACGCCGAGGCCGGTGTGGATACGTCGGCTTTCGGCGGGGGCGAGGGCCTCGGCGGCGACCTCAATGTCCTTGTCTCGGGCCCTCGTGAGGCCACAGATTGTTACGCCTTTGATCTCCTTGGCGAGGGTGTTGACGCTTTCGAAGTCCCCCGGTGAACTGATTGGGAAGCCAGCTTCGATGACATCAACGCCGAGTTCGGCGAGGGCATGACCGATCTGTAGCTTCTCGGCCATATTGAGGTGGACGCCCGGAGACTGCTCCCCATCGCGCAGGGTGGTATCGAAGAAGATGACGCGGTCGGACATGGTGACTTATTATACGGGCTGGGTGGCCTGATGTGGCATTTATCCGCCTGTAACTGCGTGACACGCCCCCTTGCTCGCAGTGTCCCCAAGCTATGCCAAGCTGGGTCCCCAGCAAATCCGTACTGATCCTGCCAATAATAAGGGCATTCCATGCGCCAGTTGAAGTATGCCCATTCTTTTGAAGTTGTCTCGAACCTCCCTGAGCACTTGAGGAGCCTGCAGAAGTTGGCGATGAATTATCGCTGGACCTGGGATTTGGGGGCGCAGTCGGTTTTTCGTGATGTGGATTCGGCGCTTTGGGATGAAGTTGAGCACAACCCATTGATGCTACTGAGGCGATTGGGGCCGGAGCGGCAGCAGCGGTTGGCGTCGGACAAGCTCTTCTTGAGTAAGTTGCAGACGGCGGTGGATGATCTTGACCGCTACATGGCGGCGCCTACTTGGTTTGACGGCGCTTACCCAGGGGAGCGCGAGCGCACGACGATTGCGTACTTTTGCGCGGAGTTTGGGCTGAACGAGTGCTTGCCCATTTACTCGGGCGGGTTGGGGCTTCTGGCGGGCGACCACTTGAAGGCAGCAAGTGATCTCGGATTGCCATTAGTTGGGGTTGGGCTTTTGTACTCGCGGGGATATTTCCGGCAAGCCTTGACCGAGGATGGGTGGCAAAAGGAGATTTATCCTGAGTATGACTTCTATCAGTATCCCTTGACCTTGGTCCGAGGGGCCGATGAGCAGCCGTTACAGGTTCTGGTTGAGTTTCCGGATCGGTCGGTGGCGGTTCAGATTTGGAAGGCCCAGGTCGGTCGGACCGAGTTGTATTTGCTGGACTCAAACATCTTGGCGAACTCGCCGGTGGACCAGGAGATTACAGACAACCTGTACGGTGGCGACGAGAACATGCGGATACGGCAAGAACTTATCTTGGGGGTCGGGGGGCTCAAGGCTCTGGCCGCGATGGGCATCAAGCCGAGTGTTTGCCATATGAACGAGGGGCATGCGGCGTTCCTCACCTTGGAGCGCTTAGGCACATTCATGCAGGAGAACAACGTAGACCTGAAGACGGCCCGTCAGGTTACGGTTGCAGGGAATGTGTTTACGACGCACACCCCGGTTCCAGCCGGGTTTGATGTCTTTCAGCCCGGGCTCTTGCAAAAGTACTTACTGAAGAAAACCCAGGAGATTGGGTTAGATTTTCAAGATTTTCTTGAGTATGGGCGGATGAATCCGGAGGATGCGGCAGAGCCGTTTAACATGGCGATCTTGGCGATGACCGGCGCTAACCACGTTAATGGCGTGAGCAAGCTCCATGCGGAGGTGAGCCGGGCGATGTTTGCGAGTCGTTGGGATGACTATACGGTGAATGAGGTCCCGATTGATGCAATCACGAATGGTATTCACACGGCGACCTGGATGGGGGACCGGATGGCGGCCCTGTTGGACAAGCACTTGGGCGAAGGCTGGCGTACTGACCCGAGTTCACCGGTTGTGTGGGAGGGGGTGGCCGCGATTCCGGACGATGAGCTTTGGGAACTCCGGGAAGATTCACGGGGTGACCTTGTTAGGTATGTCCGGCGTCGAACCCTGAAGACGCTGCAGAAGCGACGAGCGGGTCGGACGGAGCAGAGTGAGACGGGTTCATTGCTGGATCCTCGGGTGTTGACGATCGGCTTTGCTCGGAGGTTTGCGACCTACAAGCGGGCGACATTACTTTTCTCGGATCGCGAGCGCTTGAAGCGGATTTTGAATCATGGGGAGCGTCCGGTTCAGTTTATATTTGCCGGAAAGAGCCACCCGAAAGATGACGGCGGGAAGAAACTGATTCAGGAGATCGCGAACTTCATCCGCAACGAAGGAGGGGCATCGCGGATGGTGTTCTTGGAGGACTATGACATTGACGTAGCTCGGCACATGGTTCAGGGGGTTGATGTTTGGCTGAATAATCCTCGTCGTCCCATGGAGGCGAGCGGGACCAGCGGCATGAAGGTGGTTCCTAACGGAGGTTTGAACTGCTCGATTTTGGATGGATGGTGGGCCGAGGGTTATCAACCTGGTCTGGGCTGGGCGATTGGCGACGGAGGAGAGGATTCGGACAGCATGCGCCAAGATTGGGATGAGAGTCGCGATCTTTACCAGTTGCTGGAGCAGGACCTCGCCCCTCTGTTCTACAGCCGTAACGAGAATGGGATTCCGGCGGGTTGGGTGCAGATGATGCGGCAGAGTATGCGTTCACTGGCGCCCCAGTTCAGTACGGCGCGGATGGTTCGGGAGTATACGGACCGGTTCTATATGCCGTCGAATCAGACATTTTATGCTTTGCAGGAGAATGGCTGTGCGCGGGCCAAGGCAGCTTTGGAATGGCGCAAGCGGGTGCGGGAAGCGTGGCCTTCCGTGGCCATTCGATCGGTTCAAGACACGGTTCATGCCCAGCAGATTACGGGCGATGAGTTTTCGATCACGGCGAATGTGGAACTCGGGTCATTGTCATCGGGCGAAGTTCGAGTTCAGGCTATCACGGGCATGGTCGGGCCGAATCGAGAACTTTTGGATACCGAGGTTTTTGACATGACCGACAAGGGCAATGGGGTGTTTGAGGTGACGCTCCCATGCCGCCAGCCTGGGCACCATGGCTATGTTTGCCGGGTCGTGCCGTTCCACGAAGATGTTCGCGTGGCAACGGAACTCCCGGTCGTTTGCTGGCAGAACGTGGGCTAGCCAGGTTTCACGGCTTCCATTGGGGGTTAGCTTCCGGGAAGGGGTGGGGGACCTGATTTCTTGGGTGTTGGGTTAGGGGTCGGAGCCGAATCGCGTGGTGGTTTGGACTCGTTGCCTGATCTTGGCTCAGGGGGAGACGAGACTTCGCCGACCACGCCGTCAAGAGGGCCGCTGAAGAGCTTGGCGGCGAGGACAGTCTGGATGACCTGGGTGATTTGGCTGGATGCTTCGCCGGCGGCATTGCCAAAGCCGCTGATGTTGACCAATTTGGCTTGGCCGAGAGCTTTGGCGATTTCGGGCGCGATAGCAGGAAGCATTTCGAGTTGGCGGAGGGCAAGATATTGATTTCCGCCGTCTCGCATCGCCTCATTTACCTTGCGGATTCCTTCGGCCTGGGCTTCGGCAATGCGCCGGATCTTGAGGGCCTCGGCATCGGCGGCGGCACTGGCCTCAACCAGCATCTGTTCGGCGTCGGCCTTTGCGCTGGCGATTTGGGTGGCCTGGAGTTCGGCTTCTCGTTGGGTGGCTAGGGCAGTTTGGCGCTTGGCCTCTGCTTCGGCGACGATAACGGCGTTCTCAGCTCGGCGTTGTTCGAGGTCACGGGTGCGGTCGCTGATGGCTTGCTCGGCGGCTAGCTGGGCTTCGCGTGAACGGCGCTCCTGATCGGCTTGGACGATGTCGGCGTTGGCCTTGGCTTCCAGAGCGGTTTGGCGGCGTCGGGCTTCGGCAACTTCGCTTTGCACATCCTTGATGTTGAGGGAGTTGAAGACGAGGCCAAGATCTTGGAGTTCGCGTGAACAGGCGCTCTTGATGATGATGGCGAGGCGGTCGTCATCCTCGCTGGTGATCGCAAGATTGTGGTCAATTTGGGCTGGCGAGGCGGAGGCACGCATGGCGGCGGATCGGTTGAATAGCTCGTCGTGGTGCAGGAGGTTGATAGCGCGGCGGCCGGTCGAACTGAGCAAGTCAACGAGGATTGAGTTTTGTTCGACCTCGCCCTTACTGAAGAACTTGTTCGCGGCAGTCTTGATCATTTCGTTGGTATCGCCGATGCTGACGATGGCGCTGGCAAGGACTCGAACCTTGATCGGTTTGGTTCGGCCTTCGTCGTCTACGTCGGCGGTTTGGTCTGCGATGTCGAGGTCAATGTTGATTGCCTTGCTGGGAATCGTGGTCGCAGTTGTCAAAACGGGGATCTCAACGGCCTTGCCCGGGCCTCTGAACGTGTTGGTTTTGCCGCCAAACCAGCTGACAAGGCGGATCGTACCGGCATCCACGGTCGTTAAGAAGCGACTGATGATGAAGGGAATGAATAGGACGGCGGCAACGATGAGGCCAACGAGCACGAAAAGCGGGGGTAGATTTCCTCCTTCAACTTGAGCAAACGCAACGTTCATAGCAACTTGAGACAATCTTAGCCGATTGTTGAATCAAGATACGAGGGCGGGGGCGGCGGGTTGCGAGGGCTAGGTTTCTCGGATGACCACGCAGGTGCCGCGGTCGGCATTGATTTCCGCAATCATGACTTCTTCGCCCTTGCTGATCGTGACCCCTCGCTCGCGTTCGAGGGGGTCAAGGGTGGCGAGGAGTTGTTTGACCTCACCATCAACGGTGACGCGGATCAGTCCTTGACCATTAGCATCGAAGTTGGAGATAGCCTCGGCGGCATGAGCGAGTTGGCTGGCGAGTCCTTGGCTTGGTTTGGTCGCGAAGTTCAGGATGAGGTTCATCATCGGTCGGATGAGGAGGAACGTGAACAACAAGCCACCCGCGATAGCGGCAAGCCAAAGTATGGGGCCGGTCAGTTTGTCTTTTAGGAGGACCCCGGTAGCCC
>JADLGZ010000127.1 GCA_020849075.1 Fimbriimonadaceae bacterium
AGAAATATCGGTGTGCTGATTACCGATCACAATGTAGCGGCTACCCTCAAAATCACGGACCGCAACAATATTCTGATTGACGGCAAGATTTTTGCCAGCGGGACGGCCGACGAAATCACCCAGAACGAGATGGTTCGAAAGCACTATCTTGGAGCGCAGTTCGACAAAGGCGTGGATGACACCGGTTTTCTCGGGGGCGTATGAAGCGATTAGACCGCTTTATCGTTGCGGAAATGTTTGGGCCGTTTGTATTTGGGGTGGCCGTTTTTACGGTCTTGCTCTTGGCGGCGACGTTCCTCCTCCAGTTTACAAACTATGTGGCCAGCGGCATCAGCATCTGGACAGTGCTCTCGATGGTGGCGCTTGTGCTTCCGGGGATGCTAGTCCAGACCTTTCCCATGGCAATGTTGCTTTCGGCCCTCCTTGGGTTTGGAAAGATGAGCGGCGAGAGCGAAATCACGGCAATCCGGGCGGCTGGAGCCAGTCTCGGTCGCATCATGATTCCGGTCGCTGGGTTTGGGGTCACCGTGGCGCTTATCTCGTTCCTCTTTGGGCAGTTCGTCGTGCCGGCGGCGGCGATCAAAGCCACAATCCTCAAAGAAGAAATCATGGCTCAACTAGACGGTGCATCCGCTCGTCCTGCCAGCTATGCCGTGACAACCAAAGACAAAGTCAACGGCAAGATTCGCAATCGCATCACCAGCTTTGTAACGGCGGTCTACTTTGACTTTGGCACCCGGCTCCTTCGCGATGCTCAGGTAACGGCCTATGATCAGAACCAGCAACCTGCATTTGTACTCTTTGCCAAAGAACTGGAGTATCAAGATAATCAGGAATGGCGAATCCGTGGGGCGGCCCACTTGGTGAGTAGCGACGGAATGTACTACGCAGAAATTCGCGACGGAGCATGGCCCCAGCAGATCGCCAAGCCAAAGTTTTCCCCCGAGGACATCATCGCGCAAAACGCCAAAGATATGACTTCGCTGAGCATGAGCCAGATCGAAAAGGCGATAGAGGACGCGCAAGCGAATCCCAGTGTCTTACCGAAGCAAGTTTATAATCTCCAGAAGGGCTACTGGGACAAAATTGCCATCCCCCTCGCCGCCGTCGTCTATGCCTTGTTGGGTGCGCCTCTGGGTATCCGGAACCAGAGGTCCGGAGGGGCAACGGGCTTTCTTTTTGCTGTTCTCATCATTTTCGCTTATTTCATGTTGAGCAACGTCTTGTTCATTACGGGGCAGGGAGGAGCGTTTCCCGCGTGGTTCGCGAGTTTCTTCCCCGTAGTGCTCGGTGTTATCGGCGCCATGATCGCCATTCACTATAAGAATCGGTAATGCAAACGAGTTCGGTAACGTTGATTTTGGTTCTCTGCCTTATGGGCGGAGCGATCGCGTTCTTTGCGGATTCATTGGGGCGGAGCCTCGGTAAGAAGCGCCTGACCTTAGGCCACATGCGACCGAAGCATACGGCGGCGCTCATTACCGCGAGTGCGGGAGCCCTCATCCCGATTGCGACCATCGCCCTAATGTCCCTCCTCTTTTCGGATGTGCGGGAAATGCTGTTTCGAACGCAGGCAATCAAGGATGAATTGCAGAGAGTTGAGGGGCGACTCCGAGTTAGCCAAAAGAACTTAGACCGTCGGGCTGTTGAGGTGGATGACCTCGAGAAAGCCCAGCGTGCTCTGGTGCGCGAGGGTGAGACACTCCGCAAGACGAATAGCGAGACAACCATCAAACTTGGTTCAACACGAAGTCTTCTCTCCAAAGCCCAGAGTCAACTCACAAGCCGAACCGCCCAATTGGCCTCGCTTTCCAAGCGAACTCAGTCACTATCGGGACGCATTCGTAACCTGATGGCAGAGGTCACTCGCAATATCGCGCAGCTGGAGTCTCTACGTAAGGAAGCCACCGCGGCACAAAACTCGGCTAAGACCAATCAAGCGCAGGCAAGCTATGCCGCCAATCGCTTGCGCGAAATCCAGCAGAGAAACCTTGCTATTGAGCAAGAAAATCAAGCCTTAGAAAAGGAAGGGGCCGATCTGAAGGCCCAGATTCAGACCCTACAAAAGGTGGCCGCCGACGTGGACGAACAGTTCAGAAGGGACCTTGCGGAGCGCAATGCTGAACTGGCCAAAGTTATGGCAGACTTGGAAGGGCTTCAAAACGAGAAGCGCAACCTTGAGGGCATTCTTGAGGGGTTGATCAAGCAGGGTGTTAATGTGCCGAGAACTCAGCCCATGACCATCGCCCGGGGGCAGGAGTTAGCTCGCTGGATCATCGAGGCCAATTCTTCCCGAGCACAGGCGCAGCTAGGATTGAGTTCACTAATGCGCACCGCCCGCATTCGGGCCGAAGCCAGAGGCGCAAAGCCGGGCGCAGGCCAGGAAGCAGCCAGCCTCTTTAACGGTGACTTCACTCCAGAACAGCAGGTCAATAATATCCTTCGCGATACCTCGTCGCAAGGCGAGCCCATGGTCATAATTGCAAGCGCTCTGTACAATCATTTCGGGCAAGAGCCCATCTATTACCAAGTCAGTATCCAGCCCAACACGGTTGTATACCAAAAGGGCCAAGTCATCGCTGAAACTAGGGTCGATGGCTCCATGGACGACAAGCGAGTTCTGGATGCCATAGGAAGGTTCATCCGTGACATTGTTGGTCCGAAGGCTCTCAGCGACAAGATGCTCCCCGTTGTCGGCGCTGATGCTCCCCTAGGAGAAGTGAATGACGACCAGATTATTTCGCTCATGCAGCAAATCCGCGATTTCGGACGTAATGTGCGGGTGCAGGCCATCGCGGCTGGCGAAACGCGGCGCGCTGATCGTTTGTACTTGGAGTTCCGCCTACGCTAATGGTCATGGACAAAACGGTTCTTGCTATAGACCCCGGCAGCTCAAAGCACGGCATGGCGCTCGTTAGGCGAGATCCCGAAGGCAAAATCCACTTGCTCTGGCGCTTTGTCTGCCCGGATGCTGATCTTGAGGCCAAGATTGATGAAGCTAAAGCCCTTCGTCCCTTTGGCATGGTAATCGTTGGCTCCGGTACACGATCCCGGGCCACGGTCGAACGCATCAACTCGCACTCACCTAGCCTAGGCGTGTTGCTTGTAGACGAAACGGATACCACTCTACAAGCCCGCGAACGCTATTGGGAGTATCACAAACGCCGGGGTTGGCGGCGAATCATTCCTTCCTCAATGCAGGTTCCTCCTGAACCCGTTGATGATTTCGTGGGTTTAATACTTGCCGAACGGGTACTGTGTGAGGAGTGAAACGCGCAGTTCACTTTTTGATCCGCATTGTTGGCCGACTGTTCAAGAAGTCGTGCTCATGCGGATGCTCTCAGGAGCACCGGCAGTAGTTGATCGCTTGGCGAATTTCCCTTGGTGACGGCCCGCTAACTGACCACATGCCGCCGCGATGTCGTGGCCTCGTTCCACGCGCTCCGTCACATTAACCCCAAGCTTTTCCAGCGCGTTCCTGAATGCCCTCACGCGCTCACGCGAAGGACGCTTGAAGCCCTGCTGCCCTACATCCACCCAATTCCATGGAATGAGGTTCACGACGCATGGGATGCCTTTGATCAGCATTGCAAGCTCCTTGGCTTGCTCTTGCGTATCATTCACCCTCTCGATAAGTAAGTATTCGAAGGTCACCTTTCGGCCGGTCGCTTTTTGATATTCGCGCATCGTGCGCACCACCTCGCGCACCGGCCATTTGTGGTTCACGGGCATCATCGAATCGCGCACTTCGTCCAGCGGCGAGTGTAAGCTCAGGGCGAGGTGGATCGGCAATCTCTGCTCTTCCAGCTTCTTAATTTGCGGCACGAGGCCGACCGTGCTTATCGTCAAGTGGCGTGCGCTCAGACCGATTTCCTTGGTGAAAATATTGATGGCCTTGAGAACATTGTCAAGGTTCAGCAGCGGTTCACCCATACCCATAAATACAATGTGGCTAATACGCCGACCCGTGATACTTTGTAGCAAGAGGTATTGCGCCACGATTTCGTGGTGCGAAAGGTTCCGGTCGAACCCGCCCAGCCCCGTCGCGCAGAATGTGCAGCCCATGGGACAGCCCACCTGCGTGCTCAAGCAACAGCTCACCCGGTCTTCATAGGGCAGGAGAACGCACTCGTATAGGTTCCTGTCGCCATTGTGCACGAGCAGTTTCTGCACCTTATCCGTTGATTTGAAGTGCTCCGCAATCTCGATCGGACAAAGATCGGCCGCCTCCGCCAGTTTCTCCCGAAAAAGCTTTGGAAGCTCTGGCATGTCCTCAAGGTTGAGGGCATTCTGCCTGTACAGACGATGAGCGATTTGCCGCCCGCGATACGCACCTTCACCCATCCCGCTGGCCAGCGAGGCGAGTTCCTCGGAGGCCATGCCCATGAGGCACTTTCGCGAGTTCATATTGAGGGGGAGTTTACCTTTTAGGGTTCTCCATCCCTGGCCTTGCCACTAAGAGATTGCTAGCTCTTACACTGAACCGTAACTCGATACACCTTTCCCTCCGGCGATAGGGTGTCTTTGCCTACCACGAGCCTGAGTTGGCTACTGCTTTGCCATTTTGGACTGCCGTATTTTACGACGCCGTCGAACTTGACACCCGTGGATTTTCCATCAATAAATAAGGTGAGGTCGGGGCTGTTCCTTTCTTCGGCCACGTAGGCGAAGTGCTTCCCGTCGGGGCTGAAAACGACGGCTATTTCGTCAAGATAGTCCACGCTTTTGTACGGGCCGAAAATCTGGTCATTAATCCGCACATATTCGCCCAATGGGGTTTCCGTGAGGAAGCCAAGGCGCGTGCCATCGGGGCTGAGCGCGAGGCCGCCATACTCAGTGACACTGCTGAGCATTTGCTTCGACTCCCATACGATCTTCGGCTCCTCGTTCTTACTGGTTTTCGCCGAGTGAATGATCGCGTTGTGATCTTCGCCGAGTTCGATCAGCGCCGCCGCGCCGTCGTTTAGGCCCTCTTTGAACTCATACACATGCCTCGCCACGAGGTCGGAGAAGGGCCGCGGTGGGTTCTTCGTGGTCACGCGGAAAAGCTTGAACGGCTTCTCCTCTTCCTCGGAGTCCTGATCCTGTCTCATTAACAACCCGCGCTCGAATTCGATGTCCTCAATAGGCAACAGCCCAAGGGTTCCTGTCTTCAACATGACCCCATTGAGATAAAACTCCTTCGGTTCCTTAACGGTTTGGAGCACCCAACCGCGCTCGCTCGGCGTTGCCATGAAATCATCATCACGGGCCAGAATTGGCAACCCACCAACTGGCTTCCCGTCCACATAAATCCTCTCGTTCGCCCGCACGACAATGCGGCCATCCTTGAGCTCCATTGGGTCCGGCCGGTCGTTAGAAACGATGCTCCACTTTCCACATTGGATTCGCCACTGATCACCCTTGATCTTGTGCATCGTAAGCAGCCCTTGCTTCATTAACTGCGCAGAAATCTCGCTACTCTGAATCACCGACTTCCCATTTACTTCGAGTTCTGAATGATCTCCATTGACGATCAAAATCACCTTCGGCGACACCGAGATTGGATACATCGAGAACATCTCACGTCGCTCTTCTTTGCCGTTGAGCCAAAGCACCGTCTCCTTCCCATCGGTAAATCGGTAAAACCAATCCTTGCCGCCCCCCAACCAGAACGCAAACGTGCTGGCATGCGTGGACCGCCACGGCAACACCTGATTGTCAACGATGTACCGTGCTTGGTTGTCCTTCACTTCATGCGTGAACACATGGTGAAACCCAGGGTCGGTCGTCGCATTTGCGGGATTCCCCAAACACGGTCCCATCGCCTCCCATTTCACGGTGACTGAGGCGACGGTGAGAGCGAACAGGAGCGACATGCCGAGCTACAGACGAATTGGAATGCGAGGCCGTTGCATGAAGCTGGCAAGCGGCGGGGAGCAGGCTCATTAAGGTCTAGCGAAGGCGTCCGCGCAGGTTCTCCCCTTTGCCGTCAATGAATACGTGCACCTCCTGTGCAACTGCGGCCCCGAAGAGAGCGCACAAAATGACGCTGCCAATACTCAAATAATTGGTAAACCTACCACAATCACTGATTGCAGTCGTGATTTATGTCCGCGCTGGACGGCGGCGCTTCGCCAGATAGCCAAGCGCAATACCTAGCCCGATCATGGTCGCGGGTTCAGGAACGGCGGCCCCCGCCACCTGAATGTGGTCGATCTCGATTCCGTTTAGATTCGTGATGGTGATCCGCGAAATCCCGCCCGCGTAGGAAACGCCATAGAAGCGGTCTTCGTCCGTCGCGCCAAGGTAGTTATTGTCGGCGTGCTGCCCATTTAGGGTGCCCAAGGAAACGCCATTGGCATCGAAAGCCTCAAAGGCGATGGGATTATCACCGTCGGTCCAGACAAAGCCTGCGTGAGTCGGTAGAGCCACGTTGTTGATTCCGAAAAATATGGACATGGAGTTAACGCCCCAAAAGGCATCTCCAACGCCAGCCGGCCCCTGTTGACCGGTACCGTTTAGGATGCCGTCATCTATGTCTACCGAGTCAATCAGACCTTCAACGAAGTTAGAGCTCAGGGCGAGATAGTCGCAGGAGGCTCCGACGATGTCAAACGACCCGTCCTCGGCGTCCTCCAACTGCAATCCAGCCATGCCAAACCATGGGCTGTCGCTGTGCTGCAAATAAGGCGTCGGCCCATAGAATGTCTGGGCAAAGGCCCCCGTCGAGACCGCCATACCAACTGCAATCAAAAACAACCTCATAGTAAATATTAGTATAAAGACAAAGCACATATTCTGTTCAAGTTGGAGACTAATATCAAGAAAAAACACTGGGCACTCCTCATCGTGAGAGGGCGGCTCCTGGGCCACGGGAAACGCGGAATTACGGCGCACTACAGCAATGCCGAAATGGAAAGTTGGCGCTTGGATGGAATTGGGTGTAACAACCGCCTACGAATCCGTGAAGGAAAGCGTGGGGAATTCCCCGAATGGACAGCGAAAGCGGTGAACCTGGTGGAGGCAAGGGGACTCGAACCCCTAACCCCCTGCTTGCAAAGCAGGTGCTCTCCCATTGAGCTATGCCCCCAGGCGACGATGATGGTACCCGTATTCTATTGGCCCTTTCTCTCCATTGCTGGAGGGTGGCGGGTCAGTAGGCAGGAAGATTGCTCACGTACTTGATCAAGCCTTACAATCTAATTAAGTTTTCCACCGGGCCGGATCGCCATAACATTCTCACAAAGTCTTTGAGCCTGCAATCAAGTCAAACTTTTCCCCATTTGAGGACGGGAATTGTGGAAAACTTCAGATTGTTAGGCCGCCATCGACGGTCAAAACTTGACCCGTGATGTAGCTCGCTTCGCTTGATGCCAAGAACAGCACGGCCCCGGCGATGTCCTCCGGTGTACCAAGCCGAGCGAGCGGCGCGACGGCGACGGTCTGATCCTTCATTTCCTGTGGCAGCTCGGCGGTCATGTCGGTCTCGATGAAACCTGGCGCGACCGCGTTCACGGTGATATTTCGCGAGCCAAACTCTTTCGCCAGAGCCATGGTCAATCCAATCAATCCAGCCTTGCTCGCTGCGTAATTCGCCTGCCCTGCGGCACCATGCAATCCAACGATGCTAGAAATGTTGATGATGCGGCCCGCCCGAGCCTTCATCATGCCTCGGCAAACGGCCTTTGAGCAAAGGTACGAACCGCGAAGATTGACCGCGAGGACGCTATCAAAATCCTCATCTTTCATGCGCATGATCAGTTGGTCGCGCGTGATGCCCGCGTTATTCACCAGCACCGATGGCACACCGAGATCTTTCTCGATCTGTCCAAACACCTCGGCGACCGCCTCGGCATTGCTCACGTCGAGCGCATAGGCTTTAGCTCCAGCAATGCCCTTCGCCGTGCCTTCGGCATTGGCCATGGTTGTCGCGATGCATGCGACCTTTGCCCCTTCGCGCCCAAATCCTTCGGCGATGGCTCGGCCAATGCCACGGCTCGCCCCCGTTACGACGACAACTTGATCCTGAAACCTCATGCGTTCACCGCCCCGAGTTGAAGCTTGGCTGCGTTCACCGAGGAAGCATCATGAACCGCAATGCCAGTGGCTTCCTTTTCAATTCGCTTCAGGAGGCCGGTGAGCACTTCGCCTGACCCACATTCGACGAACGTCATGATCCCCTCCCCAATCATGCCCTGGACAGACTCCGTCCACCGGACACTGCTGCTCAATTGTCGTTCCAAGAGGTTCGCCCACGAGGCGGATCCTTCGACGGAGCAAGCCGTGACATTGGCAACAACCGGCTTGACCTGAGGTTGCCAAGAAGCTTCCTTGAGGGCTTCGCCCATCTCACGCGCCGCGTCGGCCATCAGGGGGCTGTGAAATGCACCGCTGACATTCAGGGGCAAGACCCGCTTTGCGCCGGCTTCCCCAGCGCGTTCAGAGGCCTCCCGCACGGCTTCGACTTCCCCACTAATGACCAATTGGCCAGGGCAGTTATCATTGGCGATGACCACAATGCCATTGACCTCCCGGCAGATTTCTTCCAGCAGCGATGACTCGAGCCCTAGGACAGCCGCCATTGTGCCTCTCGGCGCTTCCTTCATGAGCTCACCGCGACGCCACACCAAGCGGGCTCCTTCGCGGACGGATAGCGCACCGGACGCGACCACCGCCGCATACTCACCGACGCTATGGCCAGCAAATGCCTGGACATAACCCGGTAAGTCGAGAGATTGCCATGCTGCCAGCCCGCAAGTGTAAAGCGCGATCTGGGCGTTTTGGGTCTGCCTTAGCTCGTCTTCGGTGGACTCGAAGCAGAGCTTGGCGACATCAATCTGCAGGGCTCCGGAAACCTCGTCGAAGACCTGCTTCGCGGCGTCGAAGGTTTCGTAGAGCGAGTGTCCCATGCCGGGCTTCTGCGAGCCTTGCCCTGGGAATACGGCGGCAAACATGGACTGATTGTGGCTGGGGGTTGCTGGGTTTTGCTGGGGATGGCTGGGTGTTGTCTGGGCCTTTGCCACACCCAGCTACTCCCAGCAATACCCAGCCACACCCAGCAACCTCCCAGCTACCCTAAGCCACACCCGGCTAAAATGTGCAGTGCTCGAAACCTTCCCTAATCCGGCTCCCCAGCGCGACTACACGATCACTCACATCTTCCCCGAGTTCACCAGCGTCTGCCCCAAGACGGGCCACCCCGATTTCGCCGAGATCACTCTCGAGTACATCCCCGATCAGCTCTGCATTGAGCTCAAGGCGCTGAAACTCTACTACAACAGTTTCCGAGATAAGGGCATCTTCTATGAGGCCGTTACGAATCAGCTCCTAGATGAGCTCGCCGCGTGCTGCTCGCCTCGTTGGATGCGCGTGACGGCGGAGTTCAACGTCCGCGGTGGAATTGGCAGTGTGATCGTGGCGGAGACGGGTCAATCTCAGACTGAAGCCTGAGCACCAGACGCAGGCTAAAGCCTGTCTGCGGGTTGCAAGCATTTTGAGTTTTTCTCACACTTGCATATAATATGAGGATGCGCTACTTGTGGCTCGTTGCCGTTGTCTGCTTCATCTGGGGTTGTGGGGGGAATTCGGGTGATGGTTCGCCTTCGTTAAGGGCGACGACGATCACATCCACCATTGAGGTGGAAGCGATTCCACGAGGCGGGACACCGTTGGAGGATCTTGATGTTTGGACTTCGGCGCAGACCTCTGATGTTTCATCCACTGGAACATCTTCCGTCGTCATCTACAACGAGGGCCCGCAGTATGCGGAAGTACAGGATCCGCAGGGACGGCCGGTCCTTATGGGGTTTTTAAGCCCCTCGTCGCCCAACTTGTCGCCCCGTTCGACGGCCATTGCGCTGGCGTTCTTGGCGGTTTCTGGAGGCTGGATGAAAGAAGCTGGGCGCCTCACGGTACTCGCCGAGCTCCCGACCCTACCGGGTTTTGACGCTCTCGAAAGCGCAGTTGCAACACAACTTGATGCCGATGGTTACCTAAACCTAGACGACAAGGGTTTTCAGTCGGCACTCTCGACAGTCGTTCTGGGCGCAATGAAGCGCGGTGCGATTGTTGAGCCAACACAGGGAAGCGGGCTTTCTGCCAATACCTCCGTTGAAGGCAAACTCTCGTTCCAAAATGTTTACCTTCGACGCGTGGTTCTGTTTATGCGTCGAACGGGCTACCTGCCAGCGGAGGGGGCTACTGTCGACGAGCCTGACACCCCATGGACTCGCATTGAGATGCCCGTTGTTGCTCGCTATGGCGGCATCACCGGAACCATCGATGGCTATATTAAGGGCGAGGTGGCTTATTCTCCGGTGACATCGACTCCGTTTGACGTTCCACGATTCCCGGCTGATGCCAAGAAGACTTATTACCAGGTTAACGCCGTTGGGCCGGGTTGGGAAGAGGGACCCTACGGCGTCTCGATTCCCCAGGAGCAGCGCGACGAACTCTTGACGCTTGAGCTCAAGACCATGTTCCTTGATGCATTTTTGGTGCTGTTGGCCAATGTTGCGTTACCGCTTGGCGGAGAGCAGGTTGATGAGTACCTCCAGTTCATGGCGGGCAATGCAGTCATCACTGACATCATTTCGAACTTGCGAACGACAGTTCCCCAGGTTGGAGAACTGTGCGGACAAGGTAAGTATTACGATGCCTTCAAGACGCTTGCAACGGCAGCTTACACGTCTAACACGATTCTGCCCTTGGTCGGCCAGCTTACGTTGGACTTCCTGCAGGCAAATTCTGGCTTAACAAATGAAGACCTCGAGAGTCTTCATGGCGGCATGAAGGGGATTCTCGATAAGATGGGCAAGATTGATGTTGGATTTACGCTCGCGGACTCTGCGTTGCTGTTCCATGACTTTGCGGCTTCGAACAAGGTGGAGAAGTTTGAGCTGAAAGTCGGCCCTGGCACGATTACTCTTCAAGCAGATCGAACCACCATTCAGCCAACAGGCACGACCAAGATCAAAGCTATAGTTCAAGATCGAGACCCGGCCGGAACCTATGAGTTTGAGTGGACAGTTTCGCCAAACTCAAACTATTGGGTTGAAGACCGCCACCTGGTCGGCACAGATGATAACCCGAGTGGCTTGTTGACGACACTGGAAGACGAGGTGAACATTCGCAGCCTCGTGACGACCAATGGCGAAGCAACGGTGACCTGCAAGGCGTTTCGGCTCGATGGCGGGCGGCGTGGCGTTGGCGATGACGACATCGTTATTACATTTGACACGGCTGCCGAGAACATTCTTACCACTATGAATCCAACGATTCAAGTCTCTAAGGTTGTTAAGCAGCTGGGAGACGGCGGGTATGCCGGATACATGACCCTTTGGTACGTTTTCCCAATCCACGAGGATGCGTTCTTTATGCGAGTAACGGGGACGTACAATGGCCCGGCCGGTGGCGGGGTACCTTACATGAGGCAGTGGAACGAGCCAAGGGCGAACCCAAGCGTGTTCATTCAGAACCCGCAACCGGAACTCAACATCCCACCTCCGAGCGGTAGCTACAAAGTTTACGTTCGTGCGCTCTGGGACGGAGTCGTAGGAGGGTTTAGTACTGAAGCTGCGGCTCAGGCAAATCTGGATTCGATGGCGGCTGGGCAGTTGAGTTTCTACAATGCCAATTACACAACGAAGATCGAGCAGTATTTGCCTTAGTCCGTCGGTCGCAACTGCCTTCCAAAACGAGGGGGGCATTGTGCTCAGGCTAAAGGCTATCCTCCCAAGTGGATGCGCGTGACGGCGGAGTTCAACGTCCGCGTTGGAATTGGCAGTGTGATCGTCGCGGAAACTAAGTAGTTTTGGTTTTTGGTTTCTGACCTTGCGGAGCGATCAGCAGATGCACATGTTCGGGCATCACTACGTAGGCGAGAACAACAAAGTTCAGCCGGTCACGCGCCTGGGCAAGGACATCCAGAAAGAGATCGGCACAGCGTGGATCGAGAAAACACTGGCGCGCGGCGGTAGGTCGAGAACGTCACCGCGTGGGCATGCCCTCTTCGTTGATGCTGATCCGCCGCACGTTTGAATTATGAAGAATGGGTGGTGGTTGCAGCTTCAGGGATTGCTAGGCGATGGTAGTCGAGATGCTCGTGAACTCATCGCATTCCCTGCCACGCATGACATTGCTTTTAACCC
>JADLGZ010000128.1 GCA_020849075.1 Fimbriimonadaceae bacterium
ACCGAAACAGCAAGCAAAGCAAATTCAGGGCCTCAAAGGTAGACTCCATTCTGACGATGAGCGAGTTGATCCAACTGGGGGCGAGTCGGCCCAAAGTACCAAAGCCCGAAGACCTCAAGCTCCAGTTTAGCGACACGGCAATAGCTGAGCTAGAAGCGCTGCTGACTCACTACCCCGATCGAAAGAGTGGCATCTTGCCGGGCTTGTGGATAGCCCAACGCGAGTACGGAGGCTATCTGTCGCCCGAAGCTATTGCCGAAGTTGCCTTTCGGTTAAATCGAAGCTATGCGGAAGTAGAGGGGGTCGCTACTTTTTACTCAATGTACAACACCGCCCATAAGGTGGGTAGGCACCTAATTGAGGTCTGCACATGCCTCACCTGCCAAGTTTGCGGTGCCTATCCAGTGGCGGAATACTTGACCAAAAAGCTTGGCGTTGGGTTTGGGGAGACGACTAGCGACGGAGTATTCACCCTTCACGAGGTTGAATGCCTGAACGCATGCGATCGTGCGCCACTTGTTCAGGTAGGCGACCAGTACTATGGCCCCGTTGACGAGAAGTCCCTCGATGCGCTGCTCGAACAACTACGTCAATCTGACACAAACACCGTGATCCAATTGGCGGACTCGATTGTCCAAGTCCACCTTGCTGATTTCGAGAAGCCTGGAGGAAAGAAGGTTGAACCCGCCAAAGCTCCACCTCCCGCAGCAACTACACCGGCATCCCCAAGCCGTGTGCGAATCCGAGTGGAGGAGACTTCCTAATGGCAGAACTCAAACTTCTTTTTGAAAACGCTGGAGATCCGGCCTTCCAGACCTTGGATGGCTACAAGGCGAAGGGCGGATACCTAGCCCTCGATAAGGCCGTAGCGATGGACCGTCAAGCGATCATTGACGAGGTGAAGAAAAGCGGCCTGAGAGGTCGTGGTGGCGCAGGCTTTCCAACTTGGATCAAATGGAATGGTCTCCCAAAGGAAAAGACTAAGCCGCACTATATTTTGTGTAATGCCGATGAGGGCGAACCCGGGACATTCAAGGATAAACAGATCATGGAGGAAACCCCGTTCCTACTCATTGAAGGAATGACGCTCGCAGGCATTGCTTGTCAAGGGGATGCGGGTTTTATCTACATTCGCGGCGAGTTTATTGATGCGGCCAAAGCTCTTCGTAAGGCGATTGACGAAGCCTATGCGGCGGGCTACCTTGGGAAAAACATCCGCGGCAGCGGGATTGATTTCGACCTCTATATCCACCTGGGCGCGGGTAGCTATGAATGCGGTGAAGAGAGCGCATTGATGTCTAGTCTAATGGGTGAACGGGGGATGCCACGGCTCAAGTTTCCGCACGCTCCGCTGCCCACGGTAGCCGGTTTATGGGATCGCCCGACCCTCATCAACAATGTTGAGACCTACTCGTGCGTACCCTTCATCTTGAACAAAGGCGGCGAATGGTACGCAACTCTTGGAGCAACGACCAAGAACTCACGCGGAACGAAGATATTCAGCGTGAGTGGCCACGTCGCGAAGCCGGGCAATTATGAGATTGAGTTCGGCACCACTCTCATGGAGTTACTTGAGTTGAGCGGTGGTATGACGGGAGGAAAGTTGAAGGCGTGCGTCCCGGGCGGAAGCAGTGTTCCCATCATGACCGCCGCAATGTGTGACGGGGCGATCATCGGCTACGAGGAGATGATGCAGGCTGGCTCAATGGTCGGGTCGGGCGGGTGCATGTTCTTGAATGAGAAGACTTGTATTGTCCAGTTCATCTGGCGAACCGCAATGTTCTACGCCCTTGAAAGCTGCGGCAAGTGCACTCCCTGTCGCGAAGGCACCAAATGGATGCTCCAGATATTGGAGCGGATTGTCCGAGGGAATGGGCAGCCCGGCGATAAGGAACTGCTCCTAGACATCACGACTCAGATTGATGGTCGGTCATTCTGTGGGCTTGGCGACGCCGCGGCTTGGCCAGTGGCCGGTGCGATCAAGGCGTTTCCCGAAGAGTTCGATTTTTACATTGCCAATGGCAAGTCTATCGTAAACTCGCCTTTACCCATGGTCCCAGCCTAACTTTTACAAGCTAATCATTACGGGATGGTTATGAGGAATGGGCGGTGCGCTCAATGAACGAGACCCTTCAAAACGCCATTGGGATCAACAAATGGGGATAGCTGTGACCAAGTGAGCTCAACATCAAAAGTGCCTTGAGCATAGTAGCCCATGTCGTACGGAGGGAAGATAAATTGCAAGCCCCTCTTATTGATCGTGAAACGATCACGTTGCTGTTGGTTCAGGCCAGCTACCCCATCTTCCACAACGGAATATGCGTTCTGGTTCCTCAAGCTGGCGATCACGAGGTCATCAACCCAGTAACCACGGACACCCTCTTTCAAGAGATCTTGAAGTCCAATGCGCTTTGGCTTACCCTTCACCATCGCAAAATTCAGTGTTGTGTAGTTTGTGTTTGGATGGGCCCCCGCCGTGTCCCAGAATATCTGCGTTCGGACCGATATCAAGGTGCTTGAAGCATAGACCACATCATTGGTCTGTTGATAGCTGTAGGGATAGCGAGGCTTATCCATCGCGGACGACTCGCGCTTGAACTGAGCGACCGCCTGCTTGGCCTCAGCCTCAAGCGTGCTGGTGGCAAACTTGCCGAGGATCGAACTATCTAGAACCGCATAAGTCGCCTTGGCGGTGAAGAACCCTGGCTTACTGGCCGCAACGGTCTTGAACGAATTAGCGACGCCGATGGAAGCAACGACAAAGAGTGCAGTGAGACCGAAGGGTTTCATATTCGCATTATATTCCCGGCCCGTGGCCTTCGTGATGCTCGGGCGGCTTTGCATTTGGATCAGCCTTATAGGGAGGCGGCATCATCGTTCCCATTTTTGTTGTCCGCTTAGAGGAATTAGCAAAATCCACTCCAAAAAAGAAATTCAATTCCACTTGGTAAGCGGGGCGGTCAGGGTTGGCACCCTGAAGAACGCCATCGTTGATCCCGCCTCTAATGGTCTTCCCTTGACCCACTTCGCGAGAAAATATCGGTTGCAAGTAGCGCTCCAGATAGAAGTACATCGAGGCCCAAGCGGCTGGAGATTGAGCAAAGTCCGGGGCACTCCTTGAACTTCTCAGGCCCTCGACCGCGAATTGGCGGAACAGGTTCTTTGCCATTTGATTAAGGGCAACATACGGGATAGCCTTTCCCCGAGAGGCATCGTCTAATTGACTCGCCGTTAACATCGAAAGGAAGTCAAACAGCTCAACGTCATTAATGAGTTGGCCCAAGTCTGCCTGAACTCGGAAGTTGCGGTATCGAGATCGCGTCATTCCGTTCATGTCGCTAATGAACTTAACCAAACTTGGTAAGTCATTGGCCCCACCCCGCTCAACAGCTTGAAGGAGCTCGATATCGCACGACGTAAGCCGCTCGATGGCGGTGGCCCTTGGAACGTACGTGATCCAGTTCCCTTCCAGCCGAAGTTCTGCGGCATTGCGCTTTGCCAACTCGGTCAATCCAGTCAAGACATTCTTAATTGGCTGGCTGGCAAGATCAGTGGATAGACCGCGAGTCAACAGCCCTTCGGATATCGTATCAATGCCCAATTCACGGTGCACCGTATCTAAAACATCAAGATCACCGGGTGAGAACGGGATGTCCCGCCAACTCCCGTCCCGTCCCCTGAACTCCCTAGTGATCCCCTTTCCCGGCCCAACTGGCAAAACGCGGATCGGTGATTCATCAGGCCAATCAAAGGAGTCAATTGCGCCCTCGGCCCCGGAGTCTGAAGTTGATATCCGACCACTAACCGGGTCACCCACGATCCAAAACCACTTTCCTCCTGCCGACCCCTCTTGGGCTAACCAAGCACCAAACCGCTTGCCCGCAACCATCTGTTGCCAGGTTGCCTCTGGCCAATCCCGGGCCAATCGCAAAAACGAGTAGAGCCCTGGCGAACGCTCAAAAGCTTTGAGCTTATCAATTCGCCGCTGGGCTGCGGTAAATCGATCCCCCCAACCGCTGGGGCGATCGCGTCGCAGGTCGTTGATCACTTGCTCAGTTCGAGAGATCTCGTCTCGAATCGCTGAGAATGAACGATCAGACTCCTTGAAGAGCGCTAGGAAATCCGATAGCAACAACTTCTTGCTAGCGGCGAGGTTCTTGCTAACCACATTCTTTTCGTACTGAGCAACATCTTCGCGCTGCGTCAGCCGAAGCCCCACCCACTGAGCTCCGAGCACTTCGGCCATGCGAGTCATAAACTCGCGACGTGGCTGATCAGTCACAAGCGCCGTAAGGCGCCGATCCGCTAGGCGAGGATCAACGGTGATTTCCAAGCCTGTTTCTCTGCGCAATTGAGCCAGAACTTGGTGAACGGGCTTCAATCGAAACTCATAGCCAGCGCTGGCTTTCAGTTCTGGAGCGCTGAGGTCTGACCCAGAAAACGCCACTAGGTGCGCCAAAAGGCTAGCCAGCATCTACCGTACCGGCCCTACGATCCGAACAGCATCCGCCATCACCACCGAACCTTGCGGAGTCAATGCCTTCACTCTCACAAATCCACCGCCCGCGCTGAAGCTCTGGCGCCCCAATAGATTCCATTGACCACCACCGGTGGTCTGGTCTCGAAGCGTTGTAAAGGTATCGCGCCGACCAACAAGCTCGTAGCGCACCTTAGGCGATCGGTTGGCACCTTGTGGCCACCAAGCATAGACTTCATATTGACCGGTTTGAGGAGCGTCCACGAACCATTCGGCGGACGCTGGCGTTCTTTGGAGGGCACTGGAGTAGCGATAGTCGGCCCCATATTTATCGACCGATGAAGTACCCGTACTCCAACCACCGAGGGTTGAAAAACCAGGGTCCACATTGTCAATAACCTTGTCAACTACCCCGACGCCGACATCAAATTCCAATTCGGGCCCCATGAATCCAGTTGCACTGTGATAAAGCTGCATCGTTTCCGTGTAATGTCCCGGTGCAACCGGAGCACGCCACTGAAACCGATACTCACCAATCCCTTGAGAGGGTACGGCCGAGGAGGGTGCTGCAATATTGCTGGAGCTAATCCAGTCACCAGGCACAAAAAAGGGACTGACTCGGCTAGCGGGCGTAGTTCGCAGTGTAACTTGGTTATTCCCCGTACCGGTGAGCCATGTGAACTCGCCGGTATTCACGAACCGAACAATAACTTCAACCTCTTGACCGGGCTGCATAAAGACAGGCATGGTGTCCGAATCATAGTTGGCGCCGCGAGTCACCAGATCCATGTACAGGTCCCAGTCCCAATAAACACTTGGGCATGCAGTCCCCCCAATTCGCACCTGTTTGTGTCCCAAAATGCCCGGCGTTATCGTAGAAAGGTCGGTAGAAGGTGTCACGTTTGGGTCGTGATATCGCGGGATACCGTAGGTAGTAGTCAGCCAACGAACCAAATCCGCACTTGAGCGATACATCGCATCAGTGAACCAACTGGTCGGGTTACTTCCCGTGGTTATCGCTTCGTGCTCAATGCCGATGCTCCGGTTATTAACAGCTCCATTTCCCGCGTGCCACGCAATGTCTTTTCCCCGTACCATTTGGGTTACAAATCCGTCGCTACTTCGGACCACGTAGTGGGCGCTGACATTACTCGTGGGGTTTTGGAACCAGTTGATCGCCCCATTGTAAGACCCCTCGGTCACATGAATGATCACGTAATGAAAGGGATACGTTGTGGGTCGATTACTTACCGTGAAGTTGGTGCTGTCCGCCGGGTTCCAGGTCGCGCCAGGATAATCTGCTTGCGCGACAGCCAGTACAGAGCCTGCGGCTACCATACACGTTAGGACGGTGCGTTTCATGCCTATCATTGTATCAAGACTTTGCCTGAATTGAACTAGGTTCTTGTAACAGGGCTACAATTCGGACGTGCCGCTTGTCAGCATTGTGCTCCCAACCTACCAAAGACCAGCGGATTTGCGGTCGGCGGTTGCCAGCATCCTTGCCCAGACCCTGACCGACTGGGAGCTCCTTATCGTAGATGACGCGTCCACCCCTCCCATTTCTCATGACTTTGACGATCCTCGAATCCAGGTGATCCGCAACGAGTCCAATCTCCGTTTGCCCCGATCGTTGAATCGAGGCTTCTCCCAGGCTCAAGGCAAGTACTTGACTTGGACCAGTGACGACAACTGGTATAGGCCATGCGCCCTGCAAAGGATGGTTCAGGCACTGGAAGCCAACCCCGCGATCGACCTAGTTTACGCGGGCGCAAGTATCGTCAGCGCAGAACGCGAATTCATTCGATCTTGGCCTGCCCTTCAAGTTGAAGACCAACCGATCTTGCCTTGGTGCGGAGCTTGCTTCCTTTACCGCCGCGAACTCGCCGACCGGGTGGGCGAGTATCGTGCAGCTGCCTTCTTGGCGGAAGACCTAGACTTCTGGATTCGTGCCCGCATCGCGGGGGGACTTCTTGCCCTAGATGAGGATCTCTATGAATACCGTGAACACTCCGAATCTCTATCCAGCACTCGCAAGGATGAGGCTAGGCAACAAAGCGCAAGGGTAGTTGAAGATCACTGGCCCAACCTATCTTGGTTAACCAGGCGTACCCGCGGGCAGACAGCCCTCGGTCTTGCGGAGGCTGCCTATCGGCGCGGAGATATCGGGGCCCTTCGCCATTGGACACGGATCGCCATCAAGGGATGCCCAGATAAAGTCTTCATGGACTTCAAACGAGGTCTTTTGGCGGCTATTGGGTTGATAAGGCTAGGTTAGATCGGGTACAAATCAAGACAACTTTGGGCAGATTCATGCCCGACCCATCCCACCATGCTTGAAATCCAAAATTTGCACGCTCGAGTAGAGGAAAAGCCGATCCTCAAGGGCGTAAACCTCACCATCAATCCAGGCGAAGTTCACGCCATCATGGGGCCAAATGGGTCGGGTAAGTCAACCCTCGCAAATGTGATCGCTGGGCGAGATGACTACGAGGTGACCGAAGGTACCGTTCTCTTTGAAGGCGAGGATCTATTGGAGCTTGCTGTGGATGAACGAGCCGTACGAGGGTTATTCCTGGCCTTTCAATATCCGGTCGAAATTCCCGGTGTGAGTAACGCCTACTTCTTGCGCTCCGCCCTTAATGCTTGTCGAAAGGCCTCGGGCCAGCCCGAGCTAGATGCTCTCAAATTCATGACATTGGTTAAGGACAAAGCCAAGAGTCTTGGTTTGGACGCTACGATGCTCCAGCGCAGTGTAAACGAAGGGTTTAGCGGCGGCGAAAAGAAGAGGAACGAGATTTTTCAGATGGCGGTTCTTGAACCCAAGCTTGCGGTTCTCGATGAAACAGATAGTGGCCTTGATATTGACGCGCTCAAAGTGGTGGCCGATGGGGTGAATGCCTTGCGAGGGCGAGATCGAGGATTCCTCATCGTCACTCACTATCAGCGGCTCCTCGATCATATCGTCCCCGACTTTGTCCACGTGATGGCCGATGGTCGATTGGTGAAGAGTGGCGGAAAGGACCTGGCTCTAGAACTGGAAAAGAAGGGCTACAGTTGGATTGAGGAGCAGTTTGCCGGGAAGGCGTGATGCGATGAGTGCCCCAGCCATGGATCGAACATTGATCAGCGGATTCGAGCATCGCGATGACGGCTCCAATCTCAGGAATCAAGCTGTCGCCCTTCTCGCGGGTCAAGAATTGCCATCCACCCGAGATGAGGAGTACAAATACACCCCCTTAAATCGCCTGAATGAGGTCGCCTGGGTGCCGGGTCCATCAACGCAACCGGAGTTGACTGAATGGATCAATCACCTCTTGCCCGATGTTGAACAGTACAGGGTCGTGTTCGTCAATGGCAAGTATGACGCTAACCTATCCAACTACTCGGACCTTGACATTGCCTTTCTTCGAGACGGGCACCCCATTGAACTGGGTCAGCTGGCAACAGCTAGTGAGTCAAGCTATGAAGTCGCAGCTCATCTAGGGAGGCTATGCAAGCCCGCCATGCCCCTAACTGCGGCGGTCAACACGTCCGCATTTTACGATGGGGCCGTCATCAGGGTTGATCGCAAACTCGACAAGCCAGTACACGTTGCGCACATCGCCACGGGAAAGCACGCGACTTCCGCACCACGTACACTGATTGTCGCAGAACCAGGAGCAGATGCAACAGTAATTGAAACCTACCTGAGTGATGGTGAGACCCTTTCCCTTCCGGTAACGGAGGTCTTTGTCCATTCTAATGCAACCCTTGAGCACATTCGTATCGGCAACGAAGATCTGTTAGCACGACATATTGGCCTTGTTGAAGTTCGACAAGAACGAAACTCCACCTATCGCTCATACAACATCGTTTTTGGAGCAAGTCTCACCCGGAACGACATTAACATTTTTGTGGCCGGCGAGAATGCTCATACACGCTTCGACGGGGTTATTGCCTTAGATGGCGATCAACATGCCGACAACCACACGAGACTTGACCATGCCGTACCGCATTGTGAGAGTTTTGAGATCTACAAGCACCTCCTTGGCGGAAAGTCACGAGGAGTCTTCAATGGCAAGATCTTTGTCCACCAAGATGCCCAAAAGACCGACGCAAAGCAGACCAATATGACTCTGCTCCTTTCGCCTCACGCTCAAGTTGACACCAAGCCTCAGCTGGAAATTTTTGCGGACGATGTCAAGTGTACACACGGTGCTACGATCGGCCAGCTTCGAAAGGATGCCTTGTTTTACTTGCGAAGCAGAGGGATTGACGAGGCCACGGCGCAAGGACTCTTGGTTTATGCGTTCGCTGCGGAGGTTTTGGAACTTATCCAAAATGAGAGTCTGCGTAGTGCACTTGAGCAAATGCTCGTCGCCAAGTTGGGCACCAGCTAGGCAAATTCTCTCGTCCCTTCTTGTTGGCAATGAAGCGACGCACAAAAATTGTTTGTACCCTCGGTCCAGCCTGCGGTAACAAGGCGGGCATCGAAGCCCTCGTCACCGCAGGCATGAATGTCGCGAGAATCAACTGCAGCCACGGCGACTGGGAGACCCGACACCAATGGATTCAAGAGATTCGGGGCATGGTGCGACCTGTAGCACCCATCGGAATTCTTGTAGACCTCCAAGGGCCCAAATTTCGTATCGGCGAATTAGCCACGCCGCTCTCGGTAACGGCCGGACAGACACTCACCATCAGCCATAAGGATCCGAGTGCCCAACTCTACATCCAAGGGAAAGAAATTTGGGAGGCCATGAAGACCGGCGACAAACTTCTCCTAGGGGACGGCGACGTCGAGCTAAAGCTCGGAGTGGAAACGGGAAGCGAGTTCGCCGCAAAGGTAGTCACAAACGGAGTCATCAAGAGCCGCCAAGGCGTAACGCTCGTCGGCAAGAGCTTTGAGACCGCCGCCATCACGGAAAAAGACCTGATGGACGTGATTGAGGCGGCCTCGGCAAAGGCCGATTTCCTCGCCTTGTCTTACGTTCGCCGCGCCGCCGACCTGCGAGAACTTCGACGCATCCTTGAAAAGTTTGATTATCATCCACAAATCGTCGCCAAAATCGAAACTCAGCAAGCGGTGAAAGAGATCGATGAAATCCTCAAGGTGGCGGATATCATCATGGTCGCAAGGGGCGACCTGGGCCTCCAAATGAACTTGGAGGATGTTCCTTTAGTGCAGAAGAAGATAATCCGCAAATGCAATGAGGCTGGAAAACCTGTGATCACCGCCACGCAAATGCTTGAGAGCATGGTGAACCTTTCTCGTCCGACCCGCGCAGAGGCAACCGATATCGCCAATGCAATTCTCGATGGAACCGATGCGGTGATGCTTAGTGGCGAAACTGCGACTGGGCGATACCCAACGGAGAGTGTTAAGGTGATGAGCAAAATTGCCGAGGCCGCCGAATCATCGTTCAACTACGATGCCCATTTCGATTCGATGGAAGCCATCAAAGACAACACAAGCGCGGTTGCGGAGGCAGCCGTCCAGTTGGCAACAAGCCTCAAAGTCAAGGCGATCCTTACAACCACGACAAGCGGCCTAACCCCCCGCATGGTTAGTAAGTTTCGACCTCGCATGCCAGTCCTTTGCACAGCCTGGAACCAGAACACTCATCGTCAGATGAGCATTGCTTGGGGAGTTGAAACCATCATGTTGGATAGCCCAGACACGATGGACGACGTTGCTGATCGAGCGATTGACGGATTCCTCAAGGAACGGCTTCTCAAAGTGGGTGACGCAATCGTGATTACGGCTGGTGTCCCCGCAGGCAAAGTTGGCAACACGAACCTGATCATGGTTGAAACCGTCAAGTAAACTGGGCGGGTCAGGATGACGCTTATGAAAACATGGACTGTTCTTCTCATCGCACTCGGCGTGATGATTGGCATCGCACTCAGTATTAAACCATGGGAACTTCTTCGGGAAGAACGTACTCAAGCAGCTGATGCAAAGCGCGAGATGAAGCACGCGGAGAAGGAACGAGCCGACTTGCTGCGGCAACAAAGCAAGCTGGATAGCGCCGTCGGCCGAGAAGAATTGATCCGCAAGCGTGGCTATAAGCGGCCCGACGATACGCCTTGGGAACCTCGTTGATACCCTTCCTCTTACTTGCAACGCAAACTGGACCCGCCTACCCATTTCCACGGGCCATCCTTGTTGTGCCAAAGCAATCATTCTCAGGACGTTCCGTTCGAACGTTCACCAACCCGTCCGAGGATCTCGAACTGATCACCACTGATAATGTAACCACAGAGGTAACCCAACTAGATCGTGCTACAGGCCGCAGTACTTGGCTTTGGCGGATGAAATCGGAGTCTCAAAAGGTGGACGGCCAATTGGTAGTCACGGACCCCAAGGCTCAGCCGTTTGAATTCACCGAAATCCGTTCCCGGGCCGGTGCCCAGTTTTCTTTTGAAACTGGACTCGATGAAGGCGGCGGGCAACAAATGATTTCTCGCCTTAACACTCTCCCCCTACCGGCAGAGCCAACGGGCATCGGTGACACCTGGGAGTTCAGCGATAGCCGCACCATGCCTTACATCTTTCGCGGTCGAGTACTGGGTTACGAAAATGGGCTCTACAAGGTCAAGACCTTCTTTCAAAGCACTGAATCGCCAAAGTTCACCGCTAATGGCACCGCCTGGGTCGGCATGAATGGCATTCCGAGCAAGGTCGAAGTCACCGCCAGTCCCATGGAGATTCCGGGTGGCGAGGGACCAAAGGCGACCTTGACGTTGGTATTCACCTTAGCAAGAAAGTAGGTCGCGACCTATTCTGGGGAACGCACGCTGGAAGGGGCACTCACCGGCATCGCTCCCCGAGGTGCAACGAAAGTAAAGCGTAGCGTGCTCGGTACCGCGGGCATGATCGTCATCCGCCACGTTGTCGTAAGCCTGCCCCGAACTTCCTTTCCCCTCACTTCTTTTAGAACCGGAGCTTCCGGGGTGAGCGGCCCAGCAAACACAAAGGACACGAAGTCGTTCTGCGTTGAATATCGTAATTGCAACGGAGTTGAAGTATCAATGTCGGCGCTCCGGAGCCAGGGGCGCCAAGCATCCGTCGAGATCATATCGGTAAAGAGGCGAACTGGTGTTGCCATCATCCCCCGGGCCGTCGCCTGAAGTAACGAACTCAAGCCTGTCAAGTCACGATAGCCCGCGCTTGAGTATTGGTTCATTACCGGATCGTAACGGATGTAGTCCGTACCGTCGGCCATCAAATGCCGCTCCAACTTTTCCTCCCGATAGCTCCAGATAGCGGCCCTCGGAAGCTCCGATTCGGTAGGAGGTAAGTAGTAGAAATTCACGCGGAATGACTGCCGCCGCAAGGAGGTGACGTCTTCACCGGTCAGCGCCAAAGTCAGTCCCGGACCAGCCCGAAGGACACCTAAAGCGAGGCTGATATGCTCTGGCCCTACGATTTGAGCAGATCCAACAACCGGGAGGCAAAGTGTCAAGACGAGCGAGGTGCGCACGAACGTTGGACGAGCCCTAAGGCCCTGGGGTTCTAGTCTCAATCGGGCATAATCTACATTGGATCCAGAGGCACCTAGCCCTCGATCCAAGAAAATCAAATCCCCTGGTCTGGGAAGAAAAGCCAATGAAATACGAAGAGTCTTATCTGTACCGCCTGCGGCATTCCGCCGCCCACTTGCTTGCTCAAGCCGTCCAAGAGCTCTACCCCGGAGTCAAACTCGCAATCGGTCCTCCCATCGAAAATGGCTTCTATTACGATATGGAGTTCCCTGAGGCCATTCGTGAAGAAGAACTGGGCAAGATCGAAAAGCGGATGAAAGAACTGGCCAAGCTCGATCAACGCATCGAACGCAAGGAAGTAACTCGTGAGGAAGCCAAGTCCCTTATCCTCGACGATGCAATCCAAGGCATGGGCCGGGCCGTCGCAGACTACAAACTCCAGCTTCTTGAAGCCGTTCCGGATGGAGATGCAATCAGTTTCTACGATCAGAAACGGATCGGCCACGATGGTAAAGAGCACCGCTTCATTGACCTATGCCGTGGTCCACATGTGGCCAGCACAAAGGAGATCAAGAACTTTAAGCTCATGAGTATCGCCGGGGCCTATTGGCGAGGCGACGTTAAGAACAAGCAGCTTACGCGGATTTATGGCACCGCGTTTGAGACTCCAGAGGAACTTGAGCAACACCTCCTCATGCTAGAGGAAGCCAAGAAGCGCGACCACCGCGTTCTCGGCAAGGAGCTTGGGCTCTTCATGTTCTCACCCGTCGTTGGAACGGGGCTGGCCTTGTGGCTCCCCAAAGGGGCGACCCTTCGCAATACTATGGTCGATTTCCTTCAGAAGGAACAGCTCAAGCGAGGCTACGAACCCGTCGTTACGCCCAATATTGCGAGCATCAAGCTCTACGAGAAGTCCGGGCATATCATCAACTATCGCGATAAGATGTTTCCGTTCATGGAGGACCTCAACTCGGACGGTGAGGTCAGTGATACGTTCATCTTGAAGCCGATGAACTGTCCTTTCCATATCGAGATTTACAGGTCTCAGATGCGGTCTTACCGTGACCTACCGATTCGATATGCCGAGTTTGGAACGGTCTATCGATACGAACAGTCGGGAGAAGTTGCTGGGATACTTCGCGCCCGAGGCTTCACGCAAGACGACGCCCACCTATTCGTCACCCCTGACCAGCTTCAGGAGGAGTTTATTGGCGTCGTAGAAGTCATCCAAGCGGTTCTGGAGAAGCTGGGGTTGACCAATTTCAGAGTCCGGGTCGGCACCAAAGATCCGGCGAGTGACAAGTACATTGGCCATGATGACAATTGGCAGCTTGCGACAGATGCGATCCTTGGTGCTTGCAAGAAACTCGGCATGGACTACGAAGTCTCGCCCGGAGACGCGGCCTTCTACGGCCCCAAGCTGGACATCATCATCAAGGACGCTCTGGGGCGCGATTGGCAGATGGGCACGGTGCAAGTGGACTACAACTTGCCGGAACGCTTTGAGTTGGAGTACATCGGCGAAGACAGCAAGCCTCATCGTCCGGTCATGATTCACAGAGCACCATTTGGTTCACTCGAACGAATGATTGGTCTTCTGACCGAGCAATATGCGGGTGCCTTCCCTCTTTGGCTGGCCCCAACCCAAGTCGCCATGCTACCGATTGCCGACCGACATGTTCAATACGCCCAAGAGATCGCGGCAATTCTCCAAGGTCATCCAAGCCACGGCTACCAAGCCAATGGCGAAGTCACGTGGCCACCCATTACGGCG
>JADLGZ010000129.1 GCA_020849075.1 Fimbriimonadaceae bacterium
AGGTGAACCCGAGCCCCTACCTCCCGAATATCCTTAATGATCTGTTCGTGGCGAGGTCGCTCCAAAATGCCGATCGTGATTTCGTCAATATCTTTGCCAAGGGCCTTTGCCATGAGGCGAACATTGACTCTGATCGGCAATGTAATGTCAACAACGCCCTTACAATCAGCCCCAACAACCAACTTGTCCATGTAGCAGTCGGGGGCATGCATGAGGAAGCCCTTGCCTTCCACGGCTGCCGCCAGTACTGCGATGGCATTCGGAACCCCATTGGCGCAAAGGTTTGTGCCTTCCAAGGGGTCCACGGCAATCTGAACGGCAGGGCCAGAACCTGTCCCCACCTTTTCGCCGATGAATAGCATGGGGGCTTCGTCTCGTTCCCCTTCGCCAATGACGATTGTTCCGTCAATATTCATCTCGCCAAGCTTGCTCCGCATTCCAGTGCAGGCGGCGTCATCGGCAGACGCACGGTCTCCCTTACCAACCCAAGGGGCGCAAGCAAGCGCGGCCGACTCGGTCACGCGCAAAAATTCGAGGTGGAGATTGTAATCCATAAGTCGTCCTTCGCCGTTGAAGCGACAGAGTCAAGTTTAGCAAAAATGCCCGCTCGTCCGGCGAGCGGGCATTTTGTGTTGATCGTGATTAGCGGTCGGAGCGCCCTTCGTTATACGTGCCGCTCGCCTTCGCAGCGCGATCGGCTTCGCTCTCCTTTCCGAAGTTTTGGGCATCCTGCGAAGAGACTTCGCCGGAATTGCAACCCGACAACCCGGCTATGGTGCTGAGGGCCAAAATCAACAACAGCAGAATCTTCACGGATTGCCTAATCCCCAAAGTGGGTAGTTGATTCCCATGTTCAGTGTCGTACCGTTCGGCAGAATATAGACATTCTGTGGCGAAGTGGGTCGGCAATTTGTCGAGTAAGAGCCGGCTGAAGCAGGGAAGCCAGTCCCCGAGGCCACATATTCACTGGCCCGTGGGGTCTTACCGAGGAAGGCATCCACGGCAAGGAACTTCGCGCTACCGTCAGCCATCCCGGTGATCACGCCACCGTGGGCGCCAGCGCCAACGGGGTCCTTGGCCTGCGGTGTTGCAATAGTGCAATTGTTAGCCCCCGTAACTCGGTAGAACTGGGCTGCCCAAAACTCTCGAATAGCGAGCGGATAAACACGTTCAATCTGCTTGCCTGGGTCATCTCCGGAAGTGGTGCCCGTGTATTCGCCAACGGCCACAAATGGAGCGGCATAGTTGTTCGGATGCTCAAGAAGCAACATGGCGCCTGAAGGCTGCGGTACCGAGCTGATAGTGCCACCAAACCAGGGAACGCTACTGAAGCCAGAAGTCTCTGCGCCAATCATTGAGAGATTCACGACAAACGAATTGAGGAGTTGCCCATTGGTGTTCCACTGGGTGGGATTGTGCTGGCGGAGGGGGTGGAAGAAGAGTTCGACCGTCTTGATGTATGGCTTGACGTACTTTTGCCAAGTTTGCCAAGTCATGCTGTGCCCGAAACCGCCCGCTCCTCCACATCGAAGAGTTCCATTATTCAAAGCTGAATTCAGCGAGGAGTTCAGTTCGCAACCCCGTCGACGCGGGTACATGTCGTCATTGTCGCCTGCGTACATCATAAAGGCAAGGCCAACTTGCTTCTGATTGCTAATTCCAGCGGTCTTCTTCGCCGCGGTCCGAGCTTGGGCGAAAACAGGAAAGAGGATGGCCGCTAGAATCGCGATAATGGCGATGACGACCAAGAGTTCGATGAGGGTAAATGCACGCTTCATTGAGTTGATACCAGCAATAGGCGAATAACGTCACGAGCATTCACGCACAGTGACAGTTGCTCATTATTATTCACTTTTGAACTGGGAAAAATCAATCCTCAACGCCCAATTTCGCTATTTGTCCCTAGCCGTATGGCCGAGGCAAGGGTAACCTTCTCGCGATGAGCACCCCTCCTCGACCCACCACGTCCGTGCTCATACCGGCCTTCAACGCTCAGGACACGATCGAACGCGCCATCCGCAGCGCCATGCACCAGACCGTTCCACCTAATGAGATCGTGCTCGGTTGTGACGGGTGTACGGACCAAACAGCAACGATTGCACGTGGGCTGGGAGCGATCGTTGTGGAGAACCCCAAGTCCAACGGTGCGGCGGCTAGGAATGCCGCTTTTTCCGCCTCCAGCGGCGAGGTCGTATTCTTGCTCGATTCCGATGATGAGTGGTTGCCGCACAAGGTCCAGAGCCATCTCGATGCTCATTCGAAAGCGCCCGCCGCATCCTTTGTGATTGACCCTTCGCGGCGCGTCCGGCCAGGGGGTGAAATGCGCGGGTTGAATGGAGCGGGCCCAGAAGGGGATCTAACCTGGCGAGACATGGTGCAGCATCGCAATTGGAGTAGTGGCTCGGGTATTTCAGCGCGACGTGAGAAGTGGGAGGCAATCGGTGGGTTCAATCCGACTCTACGCGGACTTCAAGACGTGGATTTTCTAATTCGCATGGCCTACTTTGGAGGGCCCGGTTATCGGGTGTCTGATTGCAACACGCTGTACCATCTAAGCGAAGGCGGAATCTCGCGGAATACGAGTTGGGGGGATGAGATGATCGGAGCCCTTGCCGCTTCTTGTTCGTTCATGGAAGCCGAAGATGTCCGATCGGTAAGGCAAACGATTGCAATCCGCAATGCCCTAGTGAGCGATCTCTCCACATTTTGGACTCATATCCGATGGGGAGGGGTTCCCCTAAGCGATCGACGCCTCTGGAAGGCCTTGGTCCTTGTCATGATGCGAAAAGCCCGAGCCTAGCCCTAGGGCGAGCCGATCGTGAAGACCTCGAAGCCGAGCTTGCCAAGGCTCTCCTTCGAATAGATCCGGCGACCGTCGAAGAGCACTTTGTTCTTGACAAGGGTGCCGATCTTGCCAAAATCAAGTTGCTTGAACTCATTCCACTCTGTAACCAGGAGTACCGCGTCGGCCCCGTCACAGCACGCGTAGGCATTGTCGGTTAGTTCGATGTGAGTGTCAAGTGCCCGTACATTGTCCATCGCGACTGGGTCAAAAGCGCGGACCTTTCCGCCCCTCGCTCTGATGTCCTCCGCGATTACCAAGGCTTTGGCGTCACGAATATCATCGGTGTTTGGCTTAAACGCAAGGCCGAGCATTGCGATGGTCTTGCCACTTAGCCCGCCGAGTCGCTCTTCCATACGGTCAATAAAGTGGCGGGGTTGCTCATCGTTGATGGCAACGACCTCTTTGAGGAGCCGGAAATCATATCCCATACCCTCGGCCACTCGAATCATTCCTGCCGTGTCTTTCGGCAAACATGAGCCTCCCCAACCGAGGCCAGCCCCCAAGAAGGCGGGACCAATCCGGTGGTCTAGGCCAATGCCCTTCGCCACATCCCCAACATTTCCATCGCAAGCTTCGCACATGCGGCTCAGCGCATTAATGAAGCTGATCTTCATCGCTAGAAAGCAGTTGCTTGCGTACTTGATAAGTTCTGCGCTCTGCAGGTCCGTGACCAACACCGGCTTGTCAAGGGGTTGGTAGAGCTCAATCAGTCGGGCGGCGGCCTCGCGTGACTTGGCCCCGATAATGATACGATCGGGGTTCATCGTATCCCAAATTGCCGAGCCCTCACGTAGGAACTCCGGGTTACTCACCACATCAAATAGTGAATCATCAACACCGGCTTCCCTCAACAGGTCGGCCACCATTTCACCGCTCCCGACGGGCACGGTGGACTTGTTTACAATGAGGGTGTACTTCGAAATTCCTTTCGCGACTTCCTTGGCGGCCGCCACGACGGCCGTGATATCAGGGGAGCCGTCCGCAGAAGGAGGCGTTCCCACTGCAATAAACACAATATCGCTCTGACGTGTTGCTTCCGCGGCAGAGCCAGAGACCCGCAAACGACCTTCGTCCAAATTTCGGGTAATAAACTCCTCTATTCCCGGTTCGTAGATTGGGCTACGGCCTGATTGGATGAGTGCCACCTTGTCTGGATTATTGTCAACGCAGATAACTTCGTTGCCCAAGTCAGCCAACGCGACTCCAGTGACCAATCCCACATACCCAGTTCCAATCACCGCAATTCGCATAAGTTCGTAGCTTCCCGTAAGATTATGGGGGTTTTGACGCTAACCCCAGAGGACGAAGGCCCAAAAAGCCAATAACAAAGGAATGATTTCATTAGTGCCAACGTTGATTGGTTCAAGACTTGCATTCAAGCTACAATGGGGTGCCTTGCGCCTGGAGGTGAGATTTGTCTGAAATAGCCGCAGAAAGTACCGATACCCTGTCAGTTGAGAGCCCCAAACGCGGGTTACCCGGGTTGCCTGACTTCGATTTTAAGTCAATAAGGAACTCTCCCGCCTTCATTCCCGGCATCGTTGGGTTTGGGGCTCTCATGCTTGCCTTTTGGGAACTGTTCCGCGAATTGCCGGGACTTTGGTTCAAGGATGACGGCTACTACTCGCATGGCGTACTCGTGCCGTTCATCTCCGCCTACGTCATCTATCGCTGGTGGCCAAAGCTCAAGGAGATTCCGGTCCGTCCGTTTTATCCCGCAATGGTCGCCATGGCCGTTACGGGTTGGCTGTTGTTTGCCGGCATTCGTATCGGGCAGATCCAGATTCTCTCTTTCTCACTGGTTCTGATGCTCCTCAGTTGCGTATGGTTTGTCGCCGGTGGCCGATGGCTTCGGGCGCTGAGCTTGCCAATACTTTTTCTGCTGTTTGGGCTCCCGATTTGGTCAGCGATTATCGATACGTACACGAACCCACTTCAGATCATTTCGACGGACATCAGTTATTCGATGCTGCAACTGGTTGGATTCGACCCTTACAAACAAGACAACACGACGATATATCTTAAGAACTTCACCCTAGATGTTGGTGTACCTTGCTCTGGCCTCAAGCTTGCGATTGCCGTCTCTGCGTTCACAAGCTTCTTCATGATGATCGCTAAGTTGAAGTGGTGGGGCAACCTCATTATGGTGGCGGCAGTTCTGCCCCTATGCCTCTTCATCAACGGCTTAAGGATTACCTTAATCGGTGTGGTGGGGAACATCTGGGGCGACAAAGCGGGCCACGATTTTCACGACTACTCAGGTTATATCACCTTGATAGTCTGCTTCTTCCTCCTGTTTAAGCTGGCTCGATTACTGGGATGGGAGGACTAAGACTATGCGTAACGTATACATTTGCATTGCCCTGATTGTCGCCATCGGTGGCGCGATTCACTTGGTTCCGCGGGATGACAAGACAAAGTTCATCTCGGAAGAAGAACTCGGGCGGATCACGCCGCGCAAAATGCGCGGTAAGGAGTTCATGCGGGGCGACGGCGGCCCCGATGCGACCTACCGCATGGACGATGTCTCCTATAAGGTCTTGGAGTATCCATCCGCCATTTGCCGTGTCTTTGACGACGGAGGCGATCGATACGATGTCGTTATCCTATCCAGCCGTTCAAAGGACGCTTTTCACGACCCCAACATTTGCTTCTCGGCGCAGTTGTGGACGATTGAACGACGCGAAGAAACCAAGGTCAAGACGCAAACCCGTGGAGAGATGCCGCTTACCCTGATCTCCATGTTCAACCAGACAATTCGGCGGCAATTAGCAGCGTTCATCTACAAGGGTCCCGGTGGTTACTACAGTAACACCAATCGACTCAAATTGGCCTTCCTGAAGGAAGAGCTGATGATGGGAAGCAACCTCGATGGTGTCTTCTACCGCTTCATTCCAACATATAAGGAGCAACTCACTGAGAATCAGCAGCGTGAAAAGCTCATGAGCTTCATCTCGGAGTACATGGACGAGGCGAACCGCACAAGCAAGGGCATCCTATAGCCAAGGGCGAGAAAGGCATTGGAGGCGGCGAGCGGATTCGAACCGCTGAATAAAGGTTTTGCAGACCTTCCCCTTAACCACTTGGGCACGCCGCCAGCCAAACGCCATTGTACCGTAGCTCGTATACTTGAGCGTATGGCAGATATTCATGAGTATTCGGCAAACGTGACTTGGACTGGGGGACGCGATGGCTCGGGAACCGCAAAATCGGGCGACTCTACCCACGCACTCAAGGTGCCGGCCGAGTTTGGGGGGCCAGGAGGCGGGACCAACCCAGAGGAGCTCCTTACAACCGCCATTGCAAGTTGTTTCAGCATTACCTTTGGCATCATGGCGGCATCGCGTAAGCTCCCCTTCGTTGATATCCAGACCCAAGCCACGGGCGAAGTCCACCAGCCAAACGCCGCGACCTTCATCTTTCAGAAGGTCATTCTAAAGCCCACAATCACGTTGGGCGCCGGTGCAACCGACGACGACGCCAAGCTAGCTGAAGATTTGGCCCACAAGGCTGATGCATACTGCTTAATCACGAACGCGGTGAGGGGGAAGGTAGAAATCGCCGTAGTCCCGACCATCAAGAGAGGATAGAACCCATGCAACGGACCAAACTGGTCGCGGGAAACTGGAAAATGAACTTGTTGCAGTCCACCGGCAGCGCGCTGGTGGAGGCCTTCTTGCAGAAGGTTGAGCTGCGACAGGACGTTGATGTGGTCGTCTGCCCTCCATTCACCTTACTGGGTCGGTTGCGGGATGAGTTACGCCGTTCGCACGTTCACCTCGGCGCCCAGGATGTCTTTTGGGCAGAAGACGGAGCGTTTACTGGAAACATTAGCGCGCGGATGCTTGCTGACCTCGGGGTTTCGCACTGCATTGTTGGGCACAGCGAAACCCGGGGCCGATTTGGAAAGCTTGACACCTCAGAAACGACCCTCCCCTACTTTGGGGAAACCAATGAGACCATATCCCTTAAGATTCAGGCCCTGTTCTACCAATCGATAGAGCCAATTTTGTGCGTTGGCGAGACCCTTGCCGAGCGGAAAGCCGGGCAAACGGAGTCGGTAATTGCGGCTCAATTGGAGGGTGCGCTTAGCGGATTTGACGCAGCAGAGCTATTTTTCTTCATCGTGGCCTACGAGCCCGTATGGGCAATTGGAACGGGTGAAACCTGCCCGGCCGATGAGGCGGAGCGGGTCTGCTCCTTTATTCGAGAATGGTTCAAGAATAAGTTTAACGATCCCGACCTCCCGGAACAGATTCGTATTCTATATGGCGGCAGCGTTAAGGCCGCCAATGCAAAGGAGTTGTTCAACAAGCCCAATATTGATGGGGGATTGGTCGGAGGGGCGAGCCTGGACGCCACGGAATTCGCCACAATCGTGGCATCCGCATGAACCCCAAAACGGTCTCTGAGACCACCACTAAGCTGGCCCAAATCATGACCCCCAACGACGCAAATGTCCTGGGAAAGGTCTTCGGTGGATCAATTCTGGCGATGATTGACTTGACCGCTAGTGCTACGGCCCAGAAGTTCAGCGGCCATATTGCCGTGACCGCCTCATTCGATCGCGTGGATTTTCACGAGCCAATCGAGGTTGGCAACCTCGTTTCCATGGAGGGACATGTCAGCTTTGTTGGGAGGTCCAGTATGGAGATCACGATTGATGTGTTTTCTACCAATCTCGTCCTTGGAACAAAGCGTCATTCCAACACCGCTCGAGTAACAATGGTTGCTTTACGCGACGGGAAGCCAACCGAGGTACCGAGGTTGATTTGCGAAACGCGACAAGAGAAGATCGAATTCCTTATCGCAAAATCAAGGCGTGAACGCCGCCAGGTACACCACCAGAGTATTGAAGATCTCCGGGCCGAGTATGAGCTTGCGACCGACGAAGACCTTGACACGCTTCTGAGAAGTTGAAATGCTATTGGATGGGACGATATGCTTAGCGGATCCGAAGGGTAACTCCTTGGAGCGCTTCTCGAACAAGCCTCGGTATGTTTTGCTCGCCTATCACGATGATGTGCATGCATTTGTTTATCCCATCACAACGGCCAAAACTAAGGGAGCGATCAAGATTGTGGCTGACGGTACGAACGGGTATCTGATTCTCAAGCAAGGCCTCATGCGAATCCCCCTAGTAGCCATTGAGGAAACCCACCGTCGTTGGTTTGAGTTCGGCAGGCTACGTCAACGGATAAAGCAGGACCTGCAGGCCTTGGAAGAATCATTTGAACGAGGGGCCCGTCCTTTGACTCAGCGCGGATTGGAGGGACTACGTGGGATCCGCGACACAACCCCTATGCCCGAAGCCGTGCAAAAGCGTGAGCCACCTAAGCCAAAGCCAATGACAGACGAAGAACTATTTCAGAAGTACTTGGACGACTTCGAAAAGGGTGGTTAGGTAAGGCGCTTTGCCAGAACCCAGCTGTCGTAGTTCGTGCTTGGACGATAGTCGACCTCGCCCACCGTCTCAAACCCTTGGCGCTGGTAATACGCAACTAGGCCAGCGGCCGGCTTTGCAGTATCAAGGGCCAGGAAGGTTGCCCCTGCAGAGCGAGCTCGTTCTTCAGCTTTTCGAATCAGGAGACCTCCAAGGTTGAGTCTAGAAAGTTCTGGCTCAATGGCGAACTGCCCAAAACTTGCAACGAGTCCGTTTGGATTGAAAGTCCCATATGGAAGATCTTCAAAGAGACAGAGGGCAAGGGTGCCGACCAACCTACCCTCCCGTTCCATCACGAATCCCGCCCCTTCACTCAGGCGAAGCCGGGTTCGTTCATCATTCTGGTGGCAGGCGTTAAAACGCAGGCCCGCCGCCGCATTCCGAGCATAGGCGCGGTGCAATAGGGCGGTTATCTCCGGGATGGAATCCTGATCGTTAACCTCACGAATTTGCGCTGTAACCAGCATTTGTAAAAGCCTTGGGAGGTCCAAAAAGCCATAGCCGACGTCCGGGTAGATATCTCCATCAAGTTCGTAGCAACCCTGCCCTAGGAATTGGCCACCAATGTTCTCATACATACGTCGGGCGGGCACATTGTCCCGGAAGGCCCGGATTAATAATGAGGTCCCTCCTTCCTTAATCAAGTGGTGAACGACTGCGGAAACGAGGCTTCTCCCGACCCCAGATCCGATCTGACTTGGGAGTACGTAGAGGGCAAGGAGTTCGGTGTGGTATTGCGCTTTGTGATCGGGTGGATGTCCAGCAATCGCATACCCTACGATTTGATCACCCTGACAAGCGACCCAAATTTTGGGCATGCCCTCCCGAATCTGGCCTTCGCGCGTCCTAGCGATGGACTCGGTCGATAGGCCGTCTAGGGTGTGTGCAGCTACAATGTTTCGGTAGGCTTGCCGCCAACTAGTAATCTGGACATGAGCAATTGCCCGGGCATCCTCAAGTTGCGCAGGTCGGACGTGCATTTTTCGTCAGCCGCTCTGGAGTTTAATTATTGAGCGCTTCTGCTCCGCCCACAACTTCCAAGATCTCGGTCGTAATCTTGCTTTGACGCTCGCGATTCGCCTTCAACGTCAAATCATCAATCATCTTGCCCGCGTTATCGGTAGCGCTCGACATAGCCGTCATTCGGCTACCGTGCTCTGAAGCTGTCGATTCTAGCATGGCTTGGAAGATGATGTTCAGCAAGTATTTCGGCAAAAGGGTCGCGAGCAAGGTTTCCGAATCTGGCTCGAATTGGTAGTCCTTGCTTATCTTCCCAGCCGAGCCTTCTTCGGCCGCTGGCGGCTCGATCGGAAGCACCTGAACGATCTGCGGCACTTGTCGAATCGGCGAATAGAACTTACTGTAGCAAACGAGTATCTTGTCGTACTCTCCGCTCACAAACAGCTCAGAGGCCGTCTTGGTAACTTCCTGAGCATCTTCCACGCGAGCTCCTGTCGAGGGGACGGTGTAGTGCCCAACTGAGTTCACACCCCGCCGAGTGAAGAACTGGAAGCCCTTCTTGCCAACATAGTAGAGGTCTATCCCTCCGCCCATTTCCTTCAAGAAATCCGAACTCTTACGGATCAGGTTTGTGTTGTAGCTACCGGCGAGACCACGATCGGCCGTGATCAAGATCATGCAAGTTTTGCCGCCGGATCGCTTTTCCAACAAGGGGTGACTTGGCAGACCGCCCGCCTCGGAGAGACTCAGCATCAGTTCCCGCATCTTCTCGCTGTAGGGGCGAGCTTCCGTAACGCGATCTTGCGCCTTCTTGAGGCGCGCCGCCGCCACGAGCTTCATTGCCCGCGTGATCTGCCGAATGTTCTTCGACGTCCTGATGCGTTGCCGAATCTGCTTGAGGTTCGCCATTACTTCTTGAAGTCAGTTAGAGCTTCGTCGTACGCCTTCTTAAGCTTATCTTCGATATCGTCGCTCATGGCCTTGGTGGACTTGAGCGTCTCAACGATATCAGGATATCGGTGGTGAACATGAGCGAGGATCGCCTTCTCCAAGGCAGCGACCTGTTCATTCTCGACTTGGTCGTAAACGCCAGCTGTACCCGCGTGGATCACGATGACCTGATCAATGACGTCGTACGGAACCGCTAGGCCTTGCTTGAGGAGTTCGGTGAGTCGCTGTCCGCGCAGGAGCTGCATCTGAGTCGCCTTATCGAGGTCACTCGCGAACTGGGCAAAGGCCGCGACGTCGCGGTACTGCGCCATTTCGAGCTTGATCTTTCCGGCCACTTGCTTCATAGCCTTAATCTGGGCATTGCCACCCACGCGGCTAACCGAAATACCCACGTTGATAGCGGGTCGGACGCCCGCGAAGAAGAGGTCGGGCTCGAGGTAGATCTGGCCGTCAGTAATCGAAATCACGTTGGTCGGAATGTATGCAGACACGTCGCCGGCTTGGGTTTCGATCACGGGCAGAGCCGTTAGCGAACCGCCGCCATTCTCATCACTGAGCTTCGCAGCGCGCTCAAGCAAGCGGCTGTGGAGATAGAACACATCGCCTGGGTAGGCTTCTCGTCCAGGAGGGCGGCGAAGAAGAAGCGAAAGTGCACGGTAGGCCTGAGCATGCTTGGAAAGGTCATCGTAGACCGCAAGCGCATGCTGGCCCTTGTCGCGGAAGTACTCGCCAATCGTTGCACCCGTAAACGGCGCAAGGTACTGCATCGCGTTGGAGTCGGAGGCCGAGGCGACCA
>JADLGZ010000130.1 GCA_020849075.1 Fimbriimonadaceae bacterium
AATAGCTCGTCCATCGGTGTCCAGTGTCCCGTAGAAGTCGCGCGTTTCCTGTTGAGTGAGTCCGCCCGAACCCTGCGCCATCTTGGCCAATTGAGTGTAAGCACCCGAAGGACAGGAAACAGAAAAAGATAATGAGCACAAAGCGACTCTTCGTGGGCAACTTGCCCTTCTCGACTACCGAGTCAGATCTCCTCATGCATTTTGGGGACTTTCAACCGCATAGCGCCAAGATAATTCCTGATCGTGGCTTCGGTTTCGTGGACATCGAGGGTGACCAATTGGACGCTTGCGTCGAGGCCATGAACGGTAGCCAACTCGGCGGCCGAACGCTGCGCGTCAACGAAGCCATTCCCCAAGAAGATCGCCCACGAGGCGGTGGTGGTGGTGGATACCGCGGCGGCGGCGGCGGGGACCGAGGCGATCGAGGTGGATACCGTGGCGATCGCGACCGAAACGACCGGCGCGGCGGCGGACGCTACTGAGACCCTAGCGTTGAGGGGGACAACAGTTCCCCCTCAACGCTCTAGAACACCGCAGAATTACCAACAATAATCGGTGGCATGACTGACGCCATCGAGATCCGCGATTTACATGTCGCCTACCGCCGTAAAGACGGAAAGGCGGTGGAGGCCGTGCGGGGCCTCAGCCTTCAGATTCAGCCTGGCGAAGTCGTCGGGTTTCTCGGCCCCAACGGCGCGGGCAAAAGTTCCACTCTGAAAGCCCTCATGGGCTTTGTGCAACCGAAATCGGGCGAGTGCCTCGTCTTTGGTGAACCCAGTTGGACCGAATCCAGTCGTCGTCGCATCGGTTACCTCCCCGAAGTGGCCATGTACTATCCGCATCTGACACCCCTCGAAACCTTAACGCTATATGGAGAGCTCCAGGGCCTGAGAGGCGCCTCCCTTCGACACGAGGCGACCGAGCTACTTCGACTAGTTGGCCTAACGGCGAGCCTCAAGACCTTAAATCGCCAGCTCAGCAAGGGAATGTTGCAGCGGGTCGGAATCGCTCAGTCCCTCCTAGGCAGCCCCGACTTGCTGATCCTAGACGAGGTCACAAGCGGGCTCGATCCCCTCGGCCGGCAGGAACTACGAACAATAATCCAGGATAAGCAGGAGCAGGGAACTACCGTTTTTTTCAGCAGCCATGAGCTTGCCGAAGTTGAAATGCTTTGCGACCGAATTATCGTCATTCACCAAGGCCAATTGGTTGAGGAGCGTCAGGTGTCCAGACTCAAGGACGAACTTCGGAAGTTCACGCTTGCATACCGGGGCGATCTTATGGGTGTCCGAGCGCTCACCGACGCCACGAACGGCGTCACAACTGCAAGTTTTGATTCAAAGGAGGACCTTGTGGCGGCCCTCAATCAAGCTTCAAGAGACAATGTCGAGATTATAAATGTCGTGACCCAAGAAGGCTCGCTGGAGGATTACTTTATCGAGACCATCCGGGAGGCAGCTTGAATAAGTTCATGGTGTGGCGCGCCCTAGCTCGCGGCGTCATCCTAGAAGCAATTCGTCGCAAGGACCTTTGGGTGGTTGCGATCCTCGGATTCATCATCGTCTGCTCCGCCGGTACTCTGGGATTCTTCGGCATGTCAGGGCTTGAGAGCTTTGCCAAAGACCTTGCCGCAACCGTACTCGGCGGTTTTTCGACCATTCTGGCGATCGTCACAACCGGGCGGCTCCTGCCCGAAGAAACCCGAAACCGAACGCTCTATCCGCTTGTGGCCCGCCCCATTAGCCGCTTTGATCTCCTCTTCGGTAAGTTGCTGGGAGGGATTGCGGTTTCATGGATATCGTTCCTGATTCTCTGCCTGATGACCGGAGCCGCCCTTGCGATATTTGGTGTGCGCTTCGAGGTGATCATGCTTCAGTACGTCCTGCTCAAAATGTTAGGGTTGGTCGTGGTCTGCTCTGTGACCCTCATGCTCAGCACAGTCATGACCCCGAGCGCGGCGATCACGATGAGCTTTGTCATCCTATTCGGCTCGGGCATGCTGTCTCGGGGGCTCCTCATGGCGTACTCAACCGCGAGCCCCAGCGTGGCTCCTTTCTTCCAAATCGTCAATGCGTCCCTTCCTCAAGTGAGCCTATTTGATATTGGTGGTCGGGCTGCCAACGCAAATTGGGGACTCGTGCCTTTATGGGTCATTGGCACCCTATCCATTTACATGGCTTGTTACAGCGGAGCTATGCTTGCAATTAGCTGGGCCAAGTTCCGAAGGCAGGCGCTTTGATGCTTCGCTACCTCCCTCTTTCCATATGCGCATTGGCGGTGGCTTCGGGCTTTATGTCCACCACGGTTGAACGAGAAGTGCATCCAAAAGTCTCAGAGTCAGACTTAAACATTCATGAAACTCATGCGAGCGCATCGCTTCTCGGACAGTTCCGAACCAGCATCAGCAGCTGGCTCTGGCTCCGCACCGACTTGTATCTCCACAATGGCGTCGAAATGCGCCCTTTGACGGATCAAGAACTGAACCAGGGTCGGCAAGCCGTCACAGCGACGAATGATTTTCTAAGAGAGGGCTTGACTGTCGTCCCTAGTGCAGAACGCGATTTTCGGGGCGTGCTTGGCGACATCGAACGCTCTACCCGCGCTTACAAGAATATGGAGGGGCATACGCACAATTCGCCGTTGCGAGCCATGCCGCTCTACCGCCTCATGACTTGGATTGAGCCCACCTTTGAAGAAGGTTGGAGGACAGGAGGGGCCGTGCTTGGAATGGGGGCGGATGAGGGTAGGGCCGACCAAGCAATCGCCTTCCTGACTGAGGGCCTGAAGGCCAATCCCCAATCCCTCATGATTCTCAACCAGTTGGGATTCACCTGGGCCGTTCGCAAGCGTGACTTTCCCCGGGCGATTGTCTATTTCGAGCGTGCCCGAAGCCTTGCCAAGCAAGCAAAGAACCTGAGCGAGCCCGACAAGGAGTCTCTCCTAGATGTCTATCGTTGGTTAGCGCTCCTCTATCGTGAAACCCACCAGCCACAAATGCAAGTGGCTGTAGCCACGGAAGGGCTCAAGGTCTTTCCCGGGGACGTAGT
>JADLGZ010000131.1 GCA_020849075.1 Fimbriimonadaceae bacterium
GCTGTCATAATCCGAGGCGCGCAATCGGTTTACCGACAGAACCAAAGGTGCTTCTTGTCTGGTCGCTTGATGGCGAACTTAAAGAGCGCATCGAGCTATGAGTTTCTTTTCAAAACTTAAGCGGGTACTGGTTGGCAACCCAATTGCCACCAAACACGCGCATCACGAGCGCTTGCCCAAGCGCGTGGCCCTGCCAGTTTTCGCAAGTGATGCCCTGAGCAGCACGGCCTACGCCACCGAGGAGATTATGCGTGTCTTCATGGTGGCCAGCCTCGCTTACATTCACTTCACATTCGAAGTCGCTCTGGTTATCAGCGCCCTGATTTTTATCGTTTCATTCAGCTACTACCAAACAATCCAGGCCTATCCTCAAGGTGGCGGTTCCTACATTGTCTCACGGGATAACTTAGGTCAGAACTATGGGCTGTTGGCGGGGGCCGCTCTGATGACCGACTACATCCTGACCGTCTCGGTCTCGGTTTCAGCTGGAATTCTGGCGATTGTGTCGCTTGCTCCGCATACGACGCCATACCTAGTACCAATGGGAGTTGCGGCAATTACGGTCCTGACTATTGCTAACCTCAGGGGAGCCAAAGAGTCGGGAGCAGCCTTCTCCATCCCAACATACAGCTTCGTGGTTCTGGTGATGGGGTTGATTGCTTGGGGATTATTCCAACCAAATCCACCCATGCCGCAAGCGATTGAATCGGCAGGGAAGGACCTTCCGGATCACTTCTGGACCTCGGCTGCCTTCCTCATGATTGCATTCAGGGCCTTTAGCTCCGGATGCGCCGCCATGACTGGCATCGAAGCCATTTCGGATGGCGCGGCGGCGTTTAAGGAGCCTACAAATCGAAATGCAGGCATCACCCTGATCATCATGGCGACCCTGCTCGCCGTCATGGTCGTCGGAGTCTCTTTCCTCGGCAACAAGTTTCATATCTTGCCCATGGATCTGGAGTCTGGCAACTACAAGACGGTCATGGCACAGATTTGCCAGCACGTGTTCCCAGTCACGACGTCCTTCGGAACCATCTACTTTAATGTGTTGCAGGTCGCTACAACACTGATCTTGATCCTGGCCGCGAATACGGCATACGCAGATTTCCCCCGGCTATGTTCGTTCATTGCCCGCGATGGCTTCTTGCCCCGTCAATTGGCTTCCTTGGGCGATCGGCTCGTCTTTCAGAACGGAATTGTTTTTCTCAGTCTTGCCGCGATCGCGCTGATCGTTACATTTGGTGGCAACACGCACAAGTTGATTCCCCTTTACTCAGTTGGTGTATTCGTTTCCTTTACGATGAGCCAGGCGGGTATGTTCGCCCGTTCTCGAAAGACCAAGCAAGGTGGATGGAAACCATGGGTCAGTTTCTTCGGCGCGACCATAACCTCAATTCTGGCGGTCGTCCTACTCCTCAGCAAATGGCATGAGGGGGCGTGGCTCGTGATCATCGCTTTAGGCACCCTGCTAGCCATCTTCCTTGCAATTCGTGGACACTACAATTACCTTGCAAAGGAACTGGAGGTAGAGCCCACCGATGCAGTACCGCAAGTCAAGATGACAGTGTTGCTCTTAGTGCCGAGACTTCACAAGGGCATCTTGCAAGCTATTGCCTATGCACAGTCACTTAGCGAAGACGTGCGGGCGGTTCATGTCACCTTGGATTCTCGGGGAACGGCAAGGATCAAGCAAGACTGGGTGAAGTTTGGGCAAGAGATCCCGTTGGTAATTTTGGAGTCACCCTATCGCTCCCTCGTTGAACCCGTCACCGACTACATTGACCAGACTATCGCCGAGGAGCCTAACCAAATGGTTACGGTCATCGTGCCCGAAGCCGTGCCCCGACGTTGGTACCATCGGTTCCTTCATAACAATGTAGCGATCGCCCTCAAACTGGCGCTGGGCTCTAGGAAGAACGTGGTCATCACTAATGTGAGGTATTTCTTGAAATGATCGTTGAATCTTACGAGGACGTGATTATCCTGTCGGGCGCGATGCGCTCGAACCAATGGGAGACTCTGCATACGGCGATTTCGTTGACGTTGCGCCGGCATCCGACCGGCGTGGTGATTGACTGCAGTGGGCTGGTGGAATGCACCGTCAAGGGTGCCGATACTTTCCATTCGGTGATGGAGTTCCTCAAGGAGCATGATGCTCGGGTAATCGTGGCCGCCGTTCCGGCACCGGTAATGGAAGTGCTCAAGCAAGTGCCCGATGTTCGGTCTCAGCTGCCGATTGTTGCTACCGTGGACGAAGCTCGGCGATCCCTTGACCTACTGGGCGATGGAACCCAAAAAGTTAAGAAGCATAAGCCATCTAACGTAAACATTGTGATCATCGTAAGGGGTGAAGCCTATGACACGGAGGTCATCAAGACAGGCAGTGAACTAGCCACCGGCCTTTCCGGCAACGTGAGGATCATTTTCCCACTGATCGTGCCCAGAGACCTACCCCTTCAAGCCGCCTTGCCTGAAGAAGAGGAGATTGCGCGCCAAGCCTTAGAACGAGCCGATAAATCGCTCAAGGTTGAGGGTGTGGCTCACACTGTGTTGCTGGAACGTGGGCGCGATGTCGCTTCTGCCATCGTCTCGGCCCTTGATGAGGAGCCGGCTACCCATGTACTTGTAGGTCTGCCTTCCTCGGAGTCACCGCAGGACGACACATCGAAGCTGATACGTAATATCCTATCTAAGGTATCGGCCTCCGTGTTGCTGGTGCGGGGGCCCCTAAAACTAGCTTCCTAAACATCAAATCGGATTCCTTGGGCAAGGGCCGGCTTCTCACGCCCAAAGTAGGTAGTGCTGGTTTGTCTCCTCATGTAGGCCTTCCAGGAATCAGATCCGGACTCACGACCGCCAC
>JADLGZ010000132.1 GCA_020849075.1 Fimbriimonadaceae bacterium
CAAGATCGTACGGGTGGTTACGCCGTCACCTTGACGGAGCCTGCCCAGCCGAAAGGCCCGGCATGGATTCCCCCGTTCAGCGTCGGCGAGCGAGTCCAACATCCTAAGTTCGGAGTCGGGGTCGTGATCGCTTGTAGTCCCCTCAAAACAAACGATGCGGAAGTCACAGTCGCCTTTCCGGGCGTTACTGGCGTCAAGAAACTCATACAGAGCTTTGCGAAATTGGAAACTGTATAGTCTGGCCCTAGCGGCATTGGCGGGGTGCGGGTCAAGCACCTCCGGTTACATGCCTTTGCGCGACGGCGCGGAATGGACCTATGAGGTTAATGGACGGCTCCGAAATAGCGTCGAGGAAGTGCGGGTCACGGGCCGTACCAGCGTTGATGGGCAGCCTGGGTTTGTACTGTCCGGAGCCCTTGGGGAGTCCCGGCTGGCCTGGAAGGGAACGAAGTTGGTTGCATCCGAACTCAGTGGCATTAGCTACTCGCCCGCGATCATGTTAGTTGACTTTGGGGGAGACAGCCCCAAATGGAGTGGCGAGATCCGTGCCTACGGAGTCACTACCAAAGCAAGCGATAGTATCGTTCAGAAGAACACATCCTTCTCGCTTAGTGGGCGCAAGTACAGCGCCGTCGAATGTAGTCACACCCTCAAGTTCGGCTCCAGTACTATTGAAACCAAGATTACATTTGTTCAGGGCCTCGGAATTGTGGCCCTTGACGAGCATCGCGATGGCCAGTTCCTTGGCTCAATACGCTACCTAGCCGGCCCCTAAAACGCCATCCCCTCATAGTCACGGATTAACCCAACAACACGCCCAACGACGCGAGCATCTTCTTGGTCCACGATAATCGGATCGTAGGCCGGGTTCGCAGGGATCAGTTTCGTCGCCTCGCGGTCAAAATGAATACGCTTGACCGTAGCCTCATCACCTAGAAGCACGGCTACCAAGTCCCCATGACTCGCCGTCTGTTGGGGGCGGATCACGACCAGATCCCGTGGCATGATGCCTTCACCAACCATAGAGTCTCCTCGCACCCTCAGTAGGAAGGCATTCTCAATATTGCGCACCATCTCGCTCGGGACAGGGATCAGATCTTCAACATATTCCTGGGCCGCGATTGGGATACCCGCGGCGATTGAGCCCAGTAGAGGCAGCATGACAACACGATTGTTTGACTGGTACTCCGGGTGGATAACTCGGATAGACCGTGGAGTATTTGCTCTTGTGATGTATCCCTTTCGCTCAAGGGCATCTAAGTGCACGGTCACACCTCGCAAGGAGCCAATTGCGAACTTCTTGCCGATCTCACGAATCGAAGGCGGGTACCCCTCGTTCTGGCAATACTCCATGAGGTACTTCAGGATCGCTTCTTGTCGAGTTGTTAAACCTTTTGCCATGGCACTTCCTAATAGACGCACGGTTTGCGTAGAAATCTGCAGTCGTTACGCAAAATGTGTCTACCAAAAACCATACCCTATTCTGCTATTAAAGTGCTGGGTGCCATAATCAGGCACACGATATGTCCATTACCTCCGCGCGCAACTTTATCGAGAAGTCCGGCTGCGGCGTCATCACCGCCGTACTTCTTGCAGCCATCATGGGAATGAGCTTAGCCTCCGGTCAATGCAACCGCGCCCAGCAGGCTGAACCAACGGACCAAAGCCAAGGGCCGGTTGTGGTCAAAGTCGGCGAGATGAGCATCACAGCCGGCGCACTTGATGCGATCGCGCAGGACGACCTTCGTCGCCGAGAGGAACAGATGGCGGCTCAGCTCCAGGGCAAAGCCTTTGATGGGTTCAATAGTCTCCAAAAGGCTCAGTTCTTCCGAGATGCGATGGGGACAACGATCGATGGAGCCGTCACCATCCAAATGGCCAAAGACAAGGGAATCCAGCTGGAAGACTCCGCGCTCCTTGATAAGTTTATGGGCGAAGTGACTTCTCAGATTAGCCAATTGAGAAATCAGCTAACCCAGTCGGGGCAGCTACCCGCAAACGCTACTGAAGAGCAATATCTGGCGAAATTCAAGGAGTTGACCGGCGGCAAGACCCCGGAAGAACTCGTTTCCTACAATCGCACTCGCCTCGCAGAGCAGCTCAAGGATCCAATCCTATCAATCCCCTTGAAAGGTCAGGGAGCCCAAATGCTGTGGCTGGACAAGGAAGAAGCCAGCACGAAGGTCTCCGATGCGGAGTTGGACACCATTTTCGACACGGTACAACTCAAATCCATCGTTCTCAATCAGGCTCCTCGCCAGAATCGAACTCCTGATGCCGAGAAAATCCTTGCCGAGATTAAATCCGGCAAGATTTCGTTTGAGGACGCCATGGACAAGTACTCTGAGAAGCCGCTTCCAAAGGACAAGAAGAAGCACAGCGAAACCACCGACATGCTCGCTTGGCAGTTCCTCTTGACCGATCCGAACTATGGCGTTGTAAAGAACCTCAAGCCGGGCGAAGTCAGTGGCGTAATCAAGGGGGTTGATGGCCCAATCATCTACAAGATGATCAGTAAGAAGTCAGACAATGAACCTAAAGACTTCGCCACAAACAAGGAGTTCTACCGAACAAACCACATCAAGTTTCTTGCCAACGTAAAGTTCTATCGCGAGCTAAAAGATGCTCGGGACAAGATGGCGAAGTTTTCCGACGAGGGCGTCCATGCTCTCTACCGGGTCTACATCCTAGAGCGAGATCCAAACTTGGAGCAAGACTTTCTGGCCATCGTTGAAGTCGCCGCCAAGATTCCCGAATCCAATCGTTCGGCGACGATCGCAAGGCTACTGGCAGGTAATCATGTTTGGCGATCCCTACAAGGCAGCGCCAAAACAAAGTTCGAAGACACCAACTACATTCCGGCGGTCGTGAATTTCTTGGCGGTGTTTGGCCCGAACCCGAACCTGAATATCACCCTCGTCAACTTCTACGCTGCTCGCAAGGACGCAAAGGCGGGCGAGCAACTCTTGGCCGCCTCAATCGCCAACAGCAGCCTCAGCGATGCTGGAAAGGCAATGCATGACCAAATCCAGACCAAGCTGAAGGAACTGCAAGCGGCCGGCGTCATCAAGAGTGATGTCGCCGCACAGATAACGGCAAATCTGGCAAAGTGGAGCAACGACCGAAAGGCCGCCGATGAAGCCGCCGCCGCCCGAGCGGCACAAGACGCGCAAGATCGAGCCCGGAGCGAAGCGGCCATGAAGAAGGAGAAGGAAGCCGCATCCAAGACTCCATCCAAGCCCAGCAGTGAGTCCCTGCTCAAGCAACCGCGGTAAACCGTGACCGGCCGTCTCACCCTATTGGCATCCCCCATCGGAAACTTGGGGGATGTCAGCATCCGGTTTCGAGAAGCCGTAGAGCAATGCGAGTTGGTGTTCGCAGAAGATACGAGGGTGACCGGTCGCCTCTTGGATCACTTGGGCCTTAAGCGACCGCTCAAGACCCTCAATGAGCACACCACCGAATCGGGCCTTGCTGCCTACGTGCAACTCATTCAAGCTCAGTCGGCCGTCCTGATAACCGATGCCGGAACCCCTAGTATCAGTGACCCCGGAGCTCGATTCGTCTCCCTGTGCCACGCTAATGGACTCGAGGTTGACGCAGTGCCTGGCCCCAGCGCCGTCACCTTAGCCCTCAGTCTCAGCGGGTTCTTCGCCCAACGATTCGCCTTCTTGGGATTCCTCCCCCGAAAGGCCGGCCCGATGAAGGCCGAACTGGCCCCATTTATGCAATCGCCCTACACGCTAGTGCTCTTTGAGTCGCCCTTTCGCATTGATACCCTCGCTGATGCGGCGCTTGAAGCACTAGGTGACCGCCGGGTCGCTTATTGTCGTGAGCTCACAAAAATCCACCAACAGGTAGTTCTTGCAACTCTTTCGGGGCTCCCCAGCGTCTTAGAAATGCCTCGAAAAGGGGAATTTACTGTTGTCATTGAGGGTTATCGTAAGGGACAAACGCTGGAACACCAATAATGGTAATCTGGTGGGCCGTTTGCATCGTGGTTTGACATGCTGAAATTAAGGTACTTCTGGTTCGTATGCGTATTTGCGCTTTTCGCCAACTTGGCCCTAGCGCAGACTCAGGAGACCTATCGGTTACAGCAAGAAGATGTGATCCGCATCCAAGTCTTTGATGAGAACCAAATCTTGGCCGTCGTTCCCGTGGGAAAGGATGGCAATGTGACGGCCCCATTCCTAGGTTCAATTAAGGCTGAGGGTTTGACTACGAACGAGCTTGAAGCCGTCTTGGTCAAGGAGTATCAACGGGTTCTTCGCATTCGCGAGCCGAGGGTTGCCGTTACCATTGAGCGCTTCCGGGAAATCCGAGCCACCGTGACTGGCATGGTAAGCCGTCCCGGCACCTTCCCAATTCGTCCCAACGACGATATCCTTACGCTACTGGCCTTGGGTGGAAACGTTGTGCTAGATCGAGCTGACTTACGTAGGGCGAAGCTACAGCGAGCAGGATCAAAGGAGGTCATTCCAATTGACCTTTATGCGATGCTGACCTTTGGTGATCTGAGCCAAAACTACCAACTCGCGGACGGTGATGTCCTTACTGTCCCAGAAGACAAGTTCAACGTCGTCAACGTTCTCGGGGCCGTTCAGCAACCGTTTAGTTTTCCATTTCGAGAGGGCATGACCCTTGTGGACGCCATTTCACAAGCCCGAGGTGAAGTCCCCTACCGCTCGGCGTTCTCCAAGATCTTGGTCTATCGGGAAAACAAGGGAGCTCCCGGCACCTATTCCGTTATCCGAGCTAATCTGAGCCGATTCTTCACCAAGGGTGACAGCTCGCAGAATATCAGATTGTCAAAAGGCGATATCATCTTCGTTCCTGAATCCAACACACCGGATATGAACCGGATCTCGGGTATTGCCAACACCGCAGCGAACTTCATCTTTGTTCTTGAGCGGTTTGGACTTCGGATTTTCTAAGGAGCAAGTCCTACTCCTGTTTGGCATTAGCAGATACAATCTGTAAATGCCCGAGACCCTTGATCAATCCCTCAAACTGATCCCAAACTTGGACTCGCTTCGCGGCGATAGCCTTGTCGTGACCAGCCCCGTAGACGGTGCAGAACTCGCCAAGTTGCGTGTTGATTCAGCAGCCGAGGTTGACGGCAAAATCGCCCTATCCGTTAAGGCATTTGAGGCATGGCGGGACGTTCCAGCGCCGCGCCGGGGCGAGTTGGTGCGACTCCTAGGGGAGAAACTGCGCGCCAACAAGGAGGACTTGGCCCGGCTCGTGACCTTGGAGTGCGGAAAGATTCTAGAAGAGGGGCGAGGCGAGGTCCAGGAGATGATTGACATCTGCGATTTTGCTGTCGGATTGAGCCGCCAGCTCTATGGGCTAACAATTCAAAGCGAGCGCCCCAACCACACCATGCAGGAAAACTGGCTCCCGTTGGGGCCGGTCGGTATCATCAGCGCCTTTAACTTTCCTGTCGCTGTATGGGCGTGGAACGCATGTCTTGCCTTGGTCTGCGGGGACTCCTGCATCTGGAAACCAAGCGAAAAAACACCCTTGACCGCATTGGCTTGTCAGGCGCTTCTTGATGAGGTGTGCCAGACCTTCCCAGAAGCTCCAAAGGGCCTAAGCCAAGTTATCGTTGGCACCGTGGAACAGGGGACCCAACTTGTTGAAGACGCCCGGGTTCCGCTCATCAGCGCTACCGGCTCCACCCGAATGGGAAGGGCCGTAGGCCCGAAGGTCGCGGCTCGATTTGGGCGATCGCTGCTTGAACTCGGCGGCAACAATGCCATCATCGTGACGGAATCGGCAGATCTTGATATCGCCATTCCGTCTATCCTCTTTGGCTCCGTGGGTACGGCGGGGCAGCGGTGCACCTCAACAAGGCGTGTCATTGTCCACGAGAGCCTAGTCGACGAAGTCTTTGCCAAGTTATCCAGTGCTTATCTCCAAATCGGCGAGAGCAAGGTCGGTAGCCCACTGGTCGCAGGAACACTGGTGGGCCCCTTGATTGACGGTCCAGCATTTGAGGGCATGGAGTCGGCTTTGCGAGCCGTGGAATCAGAAGCAGAAGCGATTGTCGGTGGTGGGCGGGCACTGGAATCGGAGTTCCCCAATGCATTCTATGCAAAGCCTGCTGTCGTAAAGCTCAAGGCCCAAACGCCAACGATCCACACCGAGACCTTTGCGCCGATTACGTACATCATTCCCTATCGCACGCTGGAGGAGGCCCTGCGAATCCATAACGAGGTACCCCAAGGACTGAGCTCTGCCATCATGACCACGGATGTCCGTGACGCGGAAACCTTCAAGCGTTACAGTGATTGCGGGATCGCCAATGTAAATATCGGCACCAGCGGAGCCGAGATCGGCGGAGCCTTCGGCGGAGAAAAGGAAACCGGTGGCGGTCGTGAGTCCGGATCTGATTCCTGGAAGGCCTACATGAGGAGACAAACCAGCACTACCTACTTTGGGCGTGAGAAGCCGGCCCTTGCCCAAGGAATCCGATTTGATGTTTAGGAAGCTAG
>JADLGZ010000133.1 GCA_020849075.1 Fimbriimonadaceae bacterium
CGAACATATTTCTTCAGGGTGTAATCAACCGGCACCATGCTGGAATGCTTGAGGGGAGAATGACGGGCCGACACCTGGGCCCCAAAGAGCAACACCTCAGTCGGAACGCGGTCTGGTTGATTGTGAGTGGGGATCAAGATGTGAGCGCTCGTATTGCCTCGGACATGCATCCAAATGTCATTTGGCTTGCCCATCCGCATCGTCAAGTAGTCGTTAGCCTCCGCATTTTCGCCGTAAAACACGGTGTACCCGTGGGGAGCCGCGAGTTCCTTCACCCGGTGCCCCTCAAATGGGCGGTCTTCTTTCTTCTTCGGCACACCAGACCGGTGAAGCCAGTGATGGCTCTCGGCAAACTGCCTTGCTTGCTCTAGCTCGGCTAGTGAGATGTAATGGGGCAAGTTAGCGAGAAGGGCTTCAACTTCACGTAAGTCCTCGGAGAGCCGCGCCAATTGATCGCTCACCTCAGCGATGCCATCCTTGGCTCTCCTTGCCTTTTTGAACCATCGTTCTGCGTTCTCCGGTGGTGTCTCGCTCGAATTATAGGGGATCAATAGCGGTGCCCCCGTATAGTCCACGACTTCCAATTGTGTTGTGCCGGCCGGCGCCTGGAATCCGAAGGCTAAGGTTAACTCACCCATCATTTGGAACTCCGAGGCGCGCGCTGCCGAGTCCGATGCCATTGTTAGATGTTCAATAGCTTCGTGTCGGGCCGAAGCGATCCTCATCAATTGAGCATGGAGGGTGTTGCGAGCCTGTTCGACTGCCCGTTCGGACTCCTTTGCCGCGTACCAAGCACCGGCTGCTAAACCAAACTGGGCTACTACTTCCTCGCCCGGTAGCCCCAAGGAGATCGGGTAGACGCCTACTGGAGACGAGCACGGCTTGAAGTCCCCATTGAAGACCTGCTCGGCATCGGCAACCCGATCCGGAAATCGGCGGATAAACGGGGACAAACCTCCCGAACCAGGGGGCAACACATAAGGCTTTCCGGGCAATACAGGTCGTACGGATTGTGTGGACCCTACCCATTTCGCCGCGGCTACCTGCTTCCCTTCCGGATCAAGCAGGATAGCATTAGCATGCCGCCCCATCACCTCAACTACAAGCACTTGGCCAGACTGGAAACCCACACGGACAATACGGTCTCGCCCTGTCTGTTCGATGGAGACCATTCGATCACCGCCGACTCGCTTCTTCAGTTCAGCGGCAAAAGGGCTCAGCTCCCGTGAACGAGAAGGATTAGGGCCAAGGCAAATTCTCCCGAACTCTTGGTCCCACGAGATCCATAGCCACGCCGACCCCTGCCAATATAGGTGGATCGCCAGCGTCCTCGGCGACACCTGCACACAACCCTGAACCTTAGCCCCGACAAACGACCTGAGTTCGGAGATTGAAGCCGCAACGCACACGCTATCGAAAGGAATGCTCACCGCAATATAATAAGCCATGGCATCTAAACGTGTGCTGGTTACGGGTGGGTCTCGAGGTATTGGCAAAGCCATCGCTCTTGAACTGGCCCGCGAAGGCTGGGACGTGGCGATTCAATTTAGCCGCGATCGGGCTGCCGCCGAACAAACCATGAAGGACCTCGGGCATCGTTTCGGGGGCTCATACATGGCGGACCTGGAGCTACCCAACGAAGCCGCAAGCCTGTGGGTCAAGGCGGAAAAGGACGGTCCCCTGCACGCTATCGTGAACAATGCGGGGGTTTACATGCCACTGAACTGGCTTGAGGCTACCGACGCCCAATTTGAGGCCAACTATGCCAAGACCATGGCGGTGAACTTTGATGCGCCCCTTCGGCTCTGCCGCCTTGCTGCGAAAGCCTTTGCCAAGCGTGGAGGTGGCAAAGTTCTGAACGTCTGTAGCCGAGTGGGATTTCGCGGGGAAGCGGGTGCGGCTCTGTACTCGGCGTCGAAAGCCGCCTTGATCAATATTACGCGGGCTCTGGCAGTTGAGCTTGCTCCCGCGAATGTCCATCTATTCGGCATTGCTCCCGGCTGGGTTGATACGGCGATGGCCCGCCAAGGAATGGAAGATCGGTTGCAAGACATTCTGAAGGACATCCCGCTTGGACGGATGGCAAAGCCGGAGGACTGTGCGGCCGCGGCGGCATTTCTCCTGAGCGATAAGGGCGAGTACCTCAGTGGAGTTGTCATTGATATCAATGGAGCGAGTTATTTCCACTAAGCTACCCCTTTGCATACTCGTGGGTTGCTTGACTGCAGCTTGTCAAGCCCAAGTCCGCGTACTGGAGAGGCTTCCCAACGGGGCCCAAATTTATGCCGAACGCATCGCGGACGCCAAGGCCATTAGCGTGCAACTCTGGATCTCTGATCGGGGTACGGAAGAAGCACCAGCGACTAATGGATGGCGCCACCTCATCGAGCATTTCATGGCGAAAAGGCTGGATCTTTTCACCGACGAAAATGGGATCTTCCTAGGAGCCGAAACGGGCCGGCAGGCCATGGCTTTTAAGTTTGAAGCGGCACCAGAAAAGCTGAGTTTCTGTTTGGAGGGGGTAAGGCGCTTGTTTAATCCCATGACCCTGACCACCGGTGACATTGAGCGTGAAATCCATCTTATCCGTCACGAAGAAGCAGGCCTTGGAGCTGCCCGAAGGTTCTCAAGGGCAGGCTGGTCACAAGTCTTCTCTGGCTCGCGCCCCGATCCTGTTGGTAGTTTCGATTCGATGGCTACCGCGACGCCAGCTGTCCTAACGAAGTTGCAACAGCGAATGCTTGCGGGTGATAACATCGTGCTGTCCGTCTGTGGAGCGGTGGAGCCCCGAACTGTCGTTCAGGCAATTCGTCCATTTCTTGCTAGCCAATTGACCTCATCTGAACTGGATTCGTCGCCACAGAGCACTGCCAATTCAGCATCCACAGCGTTGGCTACCCCGCAGGCCGTTGGCAGTGCGCTCTCAGTAAAACTGGAAGGAGTTGATCGGGGTTCATCGCTGGCAAGAATCGCAGTCGGATTCGCCGCCGCGCAGGCTAACCCAGGCATCACCCCAATTTACACGGTCTCCTCACATGAGAGCTTGCTTACTTTGGCATCGCTCAGCCCGGATATCGCAAGCCAGGTCTCGGGTCTTAGCGATCGCCAACTGGTAAGGGGAATTAGCCTCTTGAGCGGTTGGCTAGAGGGAATCGGGAAGAGTCCATCGCGCCTCGCATCCTTTCGGGGAAACCTGCTCAGCGAAGGTTCTGGCCTGAGCCTAGATATGGTGAAGCAGGCTGCCCAACCGATTGGCCTTCTCGAACTCATTAAGGCCAAGCAGGAAATTCTGGCTGGGCGACTTTTGGAGGGCTTCCGATGAGGCACTTACTCTGGAGTCTAGCGGTTGCGCTATGTTCCTGTCTCGTGCCAGGCCAAATTCGGCGAGTGGAACTCAGCTCGACGGTTAATGGCGAGGAAATCCTGCAAGGTCTCATCCCTTCGCCCGAACCCATGAATGCTCGAGAGTTAGGGGCTTGGCAATTGCTATGCAGTGGGATGTTGGAAGGAAATGATAACTTCGTCAAGGAAGACATTTTTGCCTTTGGCGGTCAGACCGGAATCCCCCCTCGATTATCCTGGTCCAACGAGGCCCTCTCCATACAATTTACGGCTCCGAAAGGTGGTGAAAGTACGATTGCAAGACTCCTTGAATCAGTCATCGCCAATCCTAAGCTCGACGACGAGCGACTTGGTGAGCTACGGGCTCGACTTAGCACGCCCCTCGCTGACGATTGGAGCGCCGCGCTAGCCGGAGAAAGGGGGGATACGGTTATCCCATCGGAGTTTGTACGCCGCTTTGCGGCTCGCGCAATTAGACCTGAGAACTTGATCCTTGTTGGGACTCCGGGAGCCCTACGGGCCATGGACGGGCGATTTAGTGACTGGAAGCCAATCCACGTTCCTCCAGATATTCGCGTTACCAATAGCCTCACTTTTCGGGGCCCCGAAACCTCAAAGACGGGGGTTCTTGTTGGCGCGACATTCAAGCCAATAACGAGTCAGGCCGCCACTTGCCTTGCAATTGTCGCTTTGGGTGGCGGTAAGACGGCTCTGTTCCATCAGGTCTTGCGTGAGCATCGAGGGTGGACTTACCGACAAGAAGCCTTCCTTAAGCCAGAGCGTTCCGGCTGGCGCCCTACCCTTGTTCTTCAAAGCTCGGAGCCTATTCCCCCCAAAGCCGAGCTAACGGGAGCTCTGCTTGAAAAGGTAGACACTCTTTCGGCTGACGATCTGCAACGATTCAAGACACTGACCTCTACGGCACTTGCAGGAAACAACCCACTGAGCCCCTTTCGATTCCCTGACGTCTATGCCGGCACATCACAAGATCGAGCGACGTGGCTGGCCTATGCCACCTTGTGGGGCACGCCCAACACGACGCCTGAGTCATTACTCGCCGATGTAAAGCGAGCGACCCTTGATGAATTGAAGGAAGAGCTCAAGAAGATTCTTGGGCAGTTGATGGTGGTTCATTAAAGTCGTCGTGGGATCGACAGAGGCGCAAGAAGTCGCAGTGAGGGCATAGATCCGCACGGAAAACCGGCGCCATGCCCTCGTAATCGCGATTCAGGATCGAGTTACCAAGTTGCTGAAGATCATTTCGGAAGTCAGCAGCTTCGGCATCGCTAAAACTGCCGGTTCCTCTCTCGTTAGTGCTCAGTGAGTTAATCGTAGCTCGAATTTGCCGATCGGGATACGCCGCTCTCAACAATAGCTGGTAGCACCCCATGGCTAGGTCAACCTTCACATCTTCATCGCTGACGCCTTTGCGTTGGGTCTTGTAATCCACAATTTCTAATGAGCCGTCGGGATATTCATCCACACGATCCATGCGACCGATCAAGTCAAAGCAACCCATATCTAACCGAAAGAGCTTCTCTACGAACAAAGTCTTTGCTTCTTTGGGTCGGTCGATCTCTTGCTGGACATAGGACTGAATGATGCGTTTGCCCTCCCCAAGGGCCTCCTGCATGTCCTGGGAATTCGCATAGCCAGCCTCGATCCAACTCTCGTCCATCGCGGCGGCAGCCTCTTCCACCGTCTGTACACCCATGTCACCAGAGTCGTGGAAGCGCTCAAGGATCAGATGCAATGATGAGCCGAACGAAAAGTAGCTTTTTGACCGCATGTACCAGCGACCTCGTTCATCGGCATAGGTCCACTTGTACTTGGCCGCGCAGGCCAGATAGGTGCTTATCTTGCTCGGGCTAAGGCTGGGCTTGCGATCCACCATGGGGTTATACCGGAGGCCGCATCGGACCGGACTCCCGGTACACTCTCGGTATGACAAAAATACGGCTTGGCCACTCCCCCGACTCTGATGATGCCTTTATGTTCTGGGGTCTGGCCTCAGGATACGTCAAGACCGATTACGAGTTTGAGCATATCCTACGAGACATCCAGACGCTGAATGACTGGGCGATGGAAGGCAAGCTGGAATCAAGCGCGGTTAGCGTCCATGCCTTCGCACACATCGCAGACAAGTACGCCCTCCTTCGCCATGGCGGGTCTTGGGGCGAGAATTACGGTCCAATGATCGTTGCTCTGTCGAACTTAACTGACGAAGATCTTAAGGCGACAACCATTGCCGTACCCGGGGTACTGACCAGCGCGTTTCTGCAGTTGAACCTCTGGTGGACCGAAAAGTTTGGGGACCGTTCTTCTCTAAACTACGAGGTCGTGCCCTTCGATCAGATCATTCCAGCAATTCAGGCGGGAACGTTCAAGGCAGGGCTAATCATCCACGAAGGCCAACTCACCTACGAACGCGAGGGCCTCGTTGAAATCGCTAACATGGGTAAGTGGTGGAATGCCAAGACTGGCCTCCCTCTTCCACTGGGCGTTAACGTGGTTAGAAAGGATCTCGGCCCGGATGCCGTAAACGAAGTGAGTCGCTGTATGCGTGAAAGCATTCAAGGCGGGCTCGACAATCGTGAAAAGGCTCTTGATTATGCCCTACAATTTGCCCGTGGCCTAGACACCGAAACCAGCGATGAGTTTGTTGGTATGTATGTGAACGAACGCACCGTTGACATGAAAGACGAGGGCGTGGAGGCGATTCGCCTCCTACTCAGCATGGGCGCTGAAATCGGCCTTGTCCCCGCCGTCGAGATTGCGGTCGTGGATTAGTTTTCCTGTTTCAACCATCCAGCTCCGATAGCCTTGAGGAGGTTATCGGCATCGGCTTTGCGGTTCACCACTGTGGTTTCACGTTGACCTTGGGAAGGCGTAATCTCAAACTCCTGTTCCTTACCCTCCCGCTGAACCACGACCTTCATCGGTTTACCAACCTCAGCGCCTTCGGTCGCCGCCCGTATGGCCTCACCAAGGCCACGGGGACCATTACCTTCGATTTTCTTGCCGTTGATCGAAATTAAGGTGTCTCGTGCCATCAATTTTCCGGCAGCTGGACCATGAGATTCCATCACAACAAGGGCGGTTACCCCCGGCCCCGGCATACTCCACGTAAACCCAAGATCGGTGAATGGCACTTGCTCCGTTCCTACCTGAATGCCACCCAGGGCGAGTGCCTCCGGTACTGGCATATTGGGTTGGTTGACAATACGGTCATAGGCTTCTGCCGAGCCGCCGAAGCGGACGTACTGATTTCGGATTTCATCTTCCGGAAACCCGGGTTGGTTATCCCGGCATTCCTTCCAGAGGGCCCGTGTGACGTCATCTAGGCTGTGACGTCCACCCGTGGCATGGCGAAGGTTCAAGTCAAGGCACATTCCGGCAAGCCACCCGAGGTCATAGTAGCTGAGTAGGTAGCCATTGCTATTGCCCCGCCCGTTGTTCGTCTCCGGCATCCGCAGGGAGGCTTCGTTCGCCGAGACGGTGCCAAACGCGGAGTTTCGACTGACGTTTTGATATAGCCGATTTATCTGACTGAACAGATCCTTTTCGGTCGTCCACCCAGACCGATATAGGAGGTAGCTGGCGTAATAATCGGTAACCCCCTCCAGCCACCACAAGGCACCCGTACTCGGGAGCTTTTGGTAATCAAATGGTCCCAAAACACGGGACCGAATTCGCTTGACGTTCCACAGGTGGAAAAACTCATGGCTCAGCACGCTAACGGCACGAGGGCCTACTCCGGCCGCTAAGGTAATTTGGGTACTGCTGAGGTGCTCCAAACCACCAGCACCGTCGGGAGCACCGTTGACATCAAAGTGCCACACGTAGTGCTTGTAGGGCGCCTCATTACCAAAGAAATGAGTTTCCATTTCGGTCACATGCTGACAAGCCTTGATGAGCTTCGCCCGATCCACTTGGCTCTTGGGGGCTCCACGCATTACGATGGTGTGCTTCTTGCCAAGGACCGAGTAGGTATCCACCAACACGTCGCTCCCCGCAGTGACCGGGTTGTCAGCCAGCACATCGTAGTCGGGCGCGGAGTACACCATCGGTGCTCGCTCATCTAAGCCGTTGAAGACTTTCCACCCAGTCGGTACTCGAACCGTGAGCAAACACTTTTCTTCCTTGCGACTCATCTCGTACATGTAAGTACTAGGGCCGGACCAATGGGTCACCGAGCCTGTAAATCTTGCCGGAATGTCGTACTCAACCGTTGTGTCCTTGGCGGGGGCCACGGTCCATGTGCACACCTCGTTTAAGGCCACATCTTGCCGGGAAGGCAAAGTATAGAAACGCCGCGAGATCGTGATATCCTGCTTGATCGCAAGGTCCCTTCCCGAACCATCTTTAGCCTTGAGGTTCTGAACCTGCTTAAAGCTATCTCGGAGCATGTAGGCGCCGGGGGCCCAGTTAGGGATTTGCAGCTTTGCTCCTGTATTAGTATTCGGAATCTGCATGACAACATGGAGCATTCCGGAATCGGGCTTAACCTCAACCGTGTACTTGATCTCAGCGGAGACCAGGCTGGTGGTGACAAGAAATCCAAGAAGGCAGGCGCGCTTCATGGTGAGATATTAGCACGCGCCTAGCCACCCGGGGGAGTCACGGTGCCTACGACCAACGCCGTACAGTTAATCGTCAATGTCGGGTGGATGGGATCGTTCGTCGTGATCGTGATCGTCCCATTGATTCGGCCCGGCGTGTCGGTGCTTGCGGTGATCTGGTGCGTTTTGGGTCCGTCATCCGCACGATCGCTATACGTACCACTAGGACCAAAGAAACTACCCGTCGTGTTGAAAGAGTAGCTGAGGTCGGCTACGCCATCCCCACCCCACTTCCCAATATCGCCCATATTAGCTACTTGAATCGGCAATTGGAAAGTGAACCCTGGTCCAATCAACCCAAAGTCCAAAGTCGTCGTATCCGTTGCCGCTACCGCCGGAACCCTAACATCAGCAAAGAGTGGAAGATGACCCGTTTGGCCACCGGTCGAATCCACTAGGGCTTGGGCAATCGTGGCTCCCACCATCGTATTCCCCGCTATCGTCAGCATGTGGCTGGTGCCGCCGTACCAAGAAGAGCCATCATTGCCCCATACACGGTAGCTATGGTTGGGGTCGTTCCATGTTGTCGTACTGTAGGGGATATTGGAATTCCCAACGTAGTGCATGCCAATGCCGTCTAGCAATCCACCATCCATGAGGATGAAATCGTAGCGATCATCAATCCCGATGTCCGATCCTGGTGGAGTTGCCGCCCACGGATCCTGCGTATGGACGAACTTGTAAGTTGAGCTGCCGCTCCAAGAACCCGGCGTGTTGATGGGATCGAAGAACCGGCCAGAGTTATCCACCTGATTGGCCAAGAAATGCTGATACGAGGACTCGCTACTCGAATCAATGTTGAAGTCGCCGCAAACAATAATCCCCGCCCGTTCAGATAGGTTGTTGGCGTCAAGCCTGATGCGCTGAGCCTCCAACAGTCGACGGGATTTGTCGCCGGCTCCATCGCCCGCTTTGAGGTGAACATTGTAGGCACTGATCACCGCGGAGGGATCGTCATAGCCGATCGGGTAGAAGTCGTAGCGGTAGGTATTTCTTGGCGGCTCAGGGGCTCCACCGCCAGCCGAAACTAAGACCGGCGGCCCCAAAGGAACCACCTTGGAAGTTCGATAGATGCAACCTGATTGCGTATCTGGGCCGGTCAAAAAGGTGTAGGCAGCATAGTCTCCCGGACTGCCGGGGGCCGTATTCATCACCGTAACAAGGGTTTGATACGACGTGAGGTTAATGATTTCCGTCAGAAGCAGGACGTCTGGGCTCATGCTTCGGCCCTGAAAGGTCCCGAAGACCGCCGTCTTAACCGCATTGGCTCTAGGTGAATTTGCGTTGGTAACGTTCCAGTTCGTGATATTCCAAGCCGCAATGCGTAACTGAGCGGTGGCGAGACTTGGCAGTCCAGTCAAGATTAGGGCGGGCAAAAGCAGACCAATGCGCATACGACTTGGGAACGACCTCATTGTGACAGCCAATCTCCCCTTAGACAACCGGTAATTGTTACGAGTTCAAATGGGTCTGGGACCTTGCGGCAACTTCCAATACCGGGTATTGTTCGCGGCATGGGTGATGCAGAAATCCTCGCTAAAGTGGTCAAGGTGACCGTTGAAGAACTCAGCGTTAAAGAAGAAGAAGTAACAGAAGCGGCCAGCTTCACCG